>NZ_FOYV01000003.1:73552-252724 GCF_900115175.1 Marinobacter gudaonensis | reverse complement strand
ATCCCCCACTACTGGGCAGATTCCTATGCATTACTCACCCGTCCGCCGCTCGTCAGCAGGGAGCAAGCTCCCCCTGTTACCGCTCGACTTGCATGTGTTAAGCCTGCCGCCAGCGTTCAATCTGAGCCATGATCAAACTCTTCAGTTTAAATCATACAAGAATCCGAAGATTCTCTATTCTTGCTCAAGACAAAACTCAATTTCGACGAGTCACTGTCCTGATATTTCGTATCCGAAATACCTCGGCCAGCGCCCACACGAATTACTTGGTTAACTTTTTAAAGAGCGTTGAGCCTCTGCTCAATCAAGGCCGCGTATTCTACATCGTTGCGCCACCTTGTCAACCGTTTATTTGAAGATTTTGATTGCTCGGTTTCTTCAATGTTTTCAAACGGTTGCCTTTCTGGTGAAGGGGCTGTTTTTTGGCCTGATCACCTGAAGGAGATGGGCATTCTACAGACCTCCACGAAGGAGTCAACGGGGCAACTCAACTTTTTTCTCCCGGCCCCGTGCCCGCCCTCTAGATTTCCACTTTCACTGCGTCTGCCACTTTTCGCGCTGTCGATCTGGCCTCATCCAGGGACGCTCCCTTTGCGAGCGCCACCCCCATCCTGCGACGACCTCTCAGTTCAGGTTTGCCAAAGAGGCGCAACTGAGTGTCTGGGTGCGCTAGCGCGAGTTCAAGCCCGGAGTATGCCACTTCCGCCGAATCACCCTCGGGCAGGATCACGGCAGAAGCAGAAGGACCGTTTTGCCGAATTGCCGGAATCGGGAGCCCAAGGATAGCGCGAGCGTGCAGCGCGAACTCCGACAGATCCTGAGAAACCAGCGTTACCAGCCCGGTGTCGTGCGGCCTTGGCGACACTTCTGAAAACCATACGTTGTCTTCCTTGACGAACAACTCGACACCGTAGATTCCACAGCCCCCAAGATTCTCGACGACCGCTCTTGCGATCTCGGCAGAGCGTTGGTACGCCAGTGGCGCCATCGGCTGTGGCTGCCAGGATTCCCGGTAATCGCCGTCCTCCTGCCTGTGCCCAATCGGCTCACAGAAAGAAACGCCGTCACGGTGCTTCACAGTAAGGAGGGTAATCTCATAGTCGAAATCAACAAAGCCTTCGACGATAACCCGGCCTTTGCCTGCTCGTCCGCCAGATTGCGCGTATTCCCAAGCCGACTCGATATCCGCCTCGGTCCGAACGGTCGACTGGCCTTTTCCGGATGAGCTCATCACCGGCTTGACCACCAGAGGCAATCCCACCTCTTTTACAGCGGCAAGGTATTCTTCCCGGCTTCCAGCAAAACGATAAGGAGACGTGGGCAACCCGAGATCTTCCGCAGCCAACCGCCGAATGCCCTCCCGATTCATGGTGAGATTCACTGCCCGGGCCGTTGGCACCACACGGAACCCTTCTTCCTCAAGCTTGACCAACTCCGGCGTTGCAATGGCCTCGATCTCGGGAACAATAAGATTCGGATTCTCCTGCTCGATGATTCGACGCAAGCTTGCTCCGTCGAGCATGTCGATGACATGGCTTCTGTGCGCAACCTGCATTGCCGGAGCATCGGCATAGCGGTCAACAGCAATAACCTCAACACCATACCGCTGAAGCTCAATCACCACTTCTTTGCCAAGCTCTCCGGACCCGCAAAAAAGAACCTTGAACGCATTTCCCTTTAAAGGAGTTCCAATTCGAACCGTTTCTGTCATGGTGCACCAGGGCCTTTCAAATCAATTCTGAATCAGGGAATTCTGTTCGCGCTCGGCAACCTTTTTGAGCACGTCCAGCCTCTCGTCATTATTCAACTGGCTCCACCGAGTAATCTCATCACCACTTCGATGGCATCCAATGCAGATATCGTTTTCGTCCAGGCAACAGATGCTCACGCAAGGTGAGCGAACTTTATCGGCAACGCTCATGTACGGGGCTCGCAGGGTTTCAGTTCGTTCCGATATCGCTGAGCATTCTGCACGTAATGCTGAGCGCTCATTTCCAGCATTTTCTTCTGGTTATCGGTTAGCTCACGCTTGATTTTCGCAGGAGAGCCAACCACCAGTGAGCCGTCCGGCACTTCCATACCTTCCGGAATGAGTGCATTGGCGCCGATCAGACAGTGCTTGCCAATTTTCGCACCGTTCAGAACCACGGCGTTGATACCGATCAGCGAGTAATCGCCAATTTCGCAGCCGTGCAGCATGACCTTGTGCCCCACCGTGACACCACGCCCCAGAGTGAGCGGCATGCCCGGATCGGTGTGGAGAACGGATCCGTCCTGGATATTGGATTCCGGGCCCACCAGAATGAGCTCATTGTCACCCCGGATAACTGCATTGAACCAGACACTGGCTTTGTCCATCAGGCGCACCCGCCCGATCACCGAGGCATTCTCGGCGACAAAATGCCCGTCGCCCTCAAGCTCCGGCGTTCGATCGTTCAACTGGTAAAACACATCAATCTCCTCCAGGTGGTTCGAGCAAATCTATCCCGGCATCGTACACAGCGTTCATGAAATCGACCAGAACCACCGCCGAAAGCCCCCAGATCTCATAGCGCTCCCATCGGTAACACGGCACATAGAATGTGTGGTTGAGAAAATTCAGGGCATCGGTCCTTTCCCGACGGTCTTCCAGAAAGAAGGACAGCGGTACCTTGAAGACACTGTCAATTTCGTGCGGATTTGGCTCAAGCGGATGGTCGCCAGGGATCACGCCAACGTACGGGGTCACCAGTATTCCGTAGCGAGACATCACCTGACTCAAAGGTGCGATGATCTGAACCTGGTCTGGCGGCAGACCAATTTCTTCATGGGTTTCCCTGAGCGCAGTTGCCGCCAGGGACGTATCTTCGGGATCGCGCTTGCCACCCGGGTACGCCACTTGCCCCCGATGGGTGCTCAGATTTTCCGATCTGAGCGTAAACACCATCTCAGGGTTGCCCGGGTTGTCAGTCACCGGCACCAGAATACCGGCTTCAGGATAATCGAGAGCCAACTGACGGGGCGCATAACCGGCAAGCCTCTCGGCGAGTAAATCACGCAAATCGTATCTCCAGCGTTCAGCCGTATCTTGGATGAGACAGAGGCAGCCGGGATCGTTAAACTGACTACCAAACCATTTTCAGTATACGGGGAAAAACATGAAGTACTGCAGCACATGCGGCCAACCGGTTGAGCAACGCATCCCTGAAGGCGATAACCGGCACCGCTATGTTTGTACCAGCTGCGATACCATACATTATCAGAACCCGAGGATTGTCGCCGGAACCGTGCCCGTCTGGGAAGGCCGGATCCTGCTCTGCCGACGGGCCATTGAGCCCCGGTATGGCTACTGGACCCTTCCCGCCGGATTCATGGAAAACGCCGAAACCACGATCGAAGCTGCCGAGCGTGAAACTCGGGAAGAAGCCCTGGCCGAAGTCAAGATTGAAGGCCTGTATTCGATCATTGATGTCCCCCACATCAATCAGGTGCACATGTTCTATCGCGCCACCCTGAAGGATGGCCAGTTTGGCGCCGGCGAGGAGTCCCTGGAGTCCCGGCTGTTCGACGTGGATGACATTCCCTGGAACGAGATTTCCTTCCCGACGGTCAAACGCACGCTGGAGCTGTTCCTGACCGACCTCGCGCAAGAATCCTTTGGCGTGCATGTGAGTGATATTCGCCGCCCCATGGGCCGGGACTGACCTGACCGGCCTCTACTGTCTAGATGTCTTCCATCCGGTAGATCTCATAAGCGGGCTCTTCGTAAGGGTGCGATCGCTTCAGCGCTGCCAGGGCGTCGTATATCAGCTGATCCTCACACACGAGTTCTACTTTGTATTCCTCCACACGCTCCAGTTCTCCGGTTGTGCCAAGAAACGGGTCGCTTCCTGCCAGGGGTCGAAACTGCCCCTCCCCAAGACATTGCCAGGCACAGCTATCGTAATCTCCAATGCGACCTGCACCTGCTTCAAAAAGGGCCTGCTTGGTTTCATCCAGGTGGCTGGAAGGGACGAAATAGCACATCTTATACATCGAAAACCTCCCTCATAGCGGATATTTTTTGTACAGATTAATGGCTTAGCCACTTACCCACAGAAACTGTGGATAACTCTGGGGAAAGTTTTTGGGAACAGCGCCCCAAACCCCGTAATCACTGCACTTCTCTCAAATTGGCGACAAAATCACCTTTCTCACAATTATCTTATTTTTCAATACGTTACTAGCATTGAACAAAAGTTGAACCGAAACCCAGAGCTTTGCTCACAGATCAAACAGAAAGGCACCAGGAATGTGCATAAACGTAGTGAGTCAAGGATTTTTTTGCCAGTTTCCGAGAAATTTGACCGTGACAGTCGCACAAAAAATGGGCACAGAAACAAAAAAGCCGGTTCCGGAAACTACGCCTGAAAGACGTGTTCCCGGAACCGGCCCCGTCAAGTCGCCGGTTATCAGCCGAACCAGCGCCTCGCATTTCTGAACATACGCATCCAGGGACCATCCTCTTGCCAGTCCGAGGGCCGCCAGGAATGCTGCACGGCTCTGAACACCCGTTCTGGATGCGGCATCATGATGGTTACCCGGCCGTCGCGAGTGGTAACGCCAGTGATACCGTCCTCGGAGCCATTGGGATTGTATGGATAGCGAACAGTAGCGGCACCGCGGTTGTCGACGTAGCGCAAGGCGACCAGCTCGTTCTCGGACAGGCTGGACGCGGACGTACCGCTGGCAAACTCCACCCGCCCCTCGCCGTGCGCAACGGCAATCGGCATGCGAGACCCGGCCATACCATCCATGAACGCAGACGGTGATGGCAGAACTTCCACCATGACCAGCCGCGCCTCAAACTGCTCTGACTGGTTGCGAACAAAACGGGGCCAGCCTTCGCTTCCGGGAATCAGCTCGTGAAGATTGGAGAGCATCTGGCATCCGTTGCATACTCCGAGCGCCAGCGTGTCCTGGCGGTTGAAGAAGGCGGCAAACTGGTCCCGGACCCGATCGCTGAATAGGATGGACTTTGCCCAGCCCTCCCCGGCACCCAGCACATCGCCGAAAGAGAAGCCGCCACAGGCCACCAGACTGTTGAAGCGATCGAGTGTGACGCGACCGGACAGCAGGTCGCTCATGTGGACATCGACCGACTCGAAACCGGCACGATCAAACGCTGCAGCCATCTCAACCTGGCCATTGACTCCCTGTTCCCTGAGAACCGCCACTTTCGGACGGGCGCCCTTGTTGATATAGGGAGCAGCAACGTCTTCATTAATGTCGTAGGACAACTGTGCCTGCAAACCGGGATCGCTGGTGTCCAGCAGGTTATCGAATTCTTCCCGGGCGCAGTCGGCATTGTCCCGGAGGGACTGGATCCGGTAGCTGGTTTCGGCCCAGAGGCGCTGAAGCTCCGATCTCGCCTCATCAACAACCGCCGAGCCTTCAAAACTCAGACGCAGGCGATCCGACTCGTTCGGACTGCCGATCACGCTGATGTGATCACCGAGACCGGCCGCGGAGAACTGCTGCAGGACAAAGCCGGTGTCTTCCCGACGCACCTGGATAACCGCCCCGAGTTCCTCGTTGAACAGCTCGCGCGCGAACTGGCTCTGGTCTTCCGCCAGGCCATCCAGTTTGATATCTGCACCGCAACGGCCGGCAAAGCACATCTCGGCCAGGGTCACGAACAGACCGCCGTCCGAGCGGTCATGGTATGCCAGGAGCTTGCCATCGGCATTGAGTCCCTGGATGACGGCAAAAAACGCCTTGATGTCTTCCGGGTCATCAAGATCGGGCGCCACCGCGCCGACCTGACGGTACACTTGAGCCAGCGCAGAACCCCCGAGACGATTCTGGCCCGCCGCCAGGTCCACCAGGATCAGGTCCGTTTCCCCGGTATCCGTCACCAGTTGCGGGGTAAGGGTTCGAGCCACATCTGTTACCGGCGCGAAGCCACTGACGATCAGCGACAAAGGCGCCGTCACACTTTTCTGTTCGCCGTTGTCTTCTTCCCAGACGGTCTTCATGGACATGGAGTCCTTGCCCACCGGAATGGTGATGCCCAGGGCTGGACACAGCTCCATACCGACCGCCCGCACGGTCTCGTAAAGGTTTTCATCTTCACCCGGGTGACCGGCTGCGGCCATCCAGTTCGCCGATAAACGAATATCGGAAAGTTTGCCGATGGGCGCCGCCGCCAGGTTGGTGATGACCTCGCCCACCGCCATACGACCAGACGCGGGCGCATCGATGGTCGCAACCGGCGTGCGCTCGCCCATGGCCATAGCTTCACCGGTACGAACATCGAATGAGCTGGCCGTTACCGCCACATCAGCCACCGGCACCTGCCAGGGCCCGACCATCTGGTCGCGTGCCACCAGGCCAGTGATGGTTCGGTCGCCAATGGTAATCAGAAAGCTCTTGGAGCCAACCGATGGCAGGCGCAATACCCGACGAATGGCATCGTGGAGATCAATCTTCGTGGAGTCGAAGATCGGCTTGGTGAAGGAGGCCCGCCTGATACTCCGATGCATCCTCGGCGGCTTGCCGAAAAGGACCTCCATCGGGAGATCGACCGGCTTGTCGTCAAAATAGGAATCGCCGAGTTCCAGGTGATGGGCCTCGGTTGCCTCGCCAATCACTGCATAAGGGCAGCGTTCGCGACGACAAAGTGCATCAAACAGATCGAGGTTCTCGGCCGCAACCGCCAGTACGTAGCGTTCCTGGGACTCGTTGCACCAGATTTCCAGAGGTGACATGCCCGGCTCGTCACTGGGGATTTCACGGAGCTCGAATTTACCGCCCCGACCGCCGTCCTTGACAAGCTCCGGCATGGCATTGGAGAGGCCACCGGCGCCAACGTCGTGAATAAAGGCGATCGGGTTCCTGTCACCCATCTGCCAGCAGCGGTCAATCACTTCCTGGCAGCGACGTTCCATCTCAGGGTTGTCGCGCTGTACGGAGGCAAAATCCAGGTTCTCGTGGCTGGAACCTGAATCCATGGAGGAGGCAGCACCACCACCCAGGCCGATCAGCATAGAGGGACCACCCAGCACGATGAGTTTGGCGCCCACCGGAATATTGCCTTTTTCCACGTGTTCTTCACGGATATTGCCAAGGCCGCCGGCGATCATGATCGGCTTGTGGTAGCCCCGCACTTCCTCACCGGCAGCGCCGGGCACCATTTCTTCGAAGGTGCGGAAGTAACCTGCCAGGTTTGGCCGGCCAAATTCGTTGTTAAACGCGGCGCCGCCGATCGGCCCTTCAATCATGATATCGAGCGCGGATGCAATCCGGTCCGGCTTGCCGTAGTTGATCTCCCAGGGCTGGGCATCATCCGGCAAATTCAGGTTGGAGACAGTGAATCCTGTCAGCCCCGCCTTGGGTTTGGACCCACGGCCGGTTGCGCCCTCATCCCGGATCTCGCCCCCGGAACCGGTGGCGGCACCGGATGCCGGTGCGATCGCGGTAGGGTGGTTGTGGGTTTCCACCTTCATCAGGATGTGAATATCTTCCTGATTGTAACCGTAGACGCCGGTTTCCGGATCGGGGAAGAAGCGCCCGCCACGACTGCCGCGGATCACCGAGGCGTTATCCTTATAGGCCGACAGCACGCCCTCGCTGTTCATCTCAAACGTGTTGCGGATCATGGCGAACAGGGATTTTTCCTGACCCTCACCGTCGATATCCCAGGAGGCGTTGAAAATCTTGTGCCGACAGTGTTCGGAGTTTGCCTGGGCAAACATCATCAGCTCAACGTCGGTGGGGTCGCGTTCCAGGTCAGTGAAGGATTTGACCAGATAATCGATTTCGTCTTCTGCCAGCGCCAGACCTAACCGGGCGTTGGCTTCCACCAGGGCTGTACGGCCGCCGGCCAATACCGGTACGCGACCCAGCGGGCGGGGCTCTTCATGGCTGAACAGGAGCTCTGCCCCGCCCATTTCGTGAAATACTTTCTGGGTCATACGGTCGTGTAACAACGCCGCTATCTTTTCGCGCTGTTCCAGACCCAGTTTGCAGCCGGAACGTATATAGAAAGCCGTGCCGCGCTCAATACGATGAATCTGCCGGAGCCCGCAGTTGCGGGCGATATCCGTCGCCTTGCTCGACCAGGGCGAGAGGGTGCCTGGGCGCGGTACCACAAGAAAGAGTACGCCATCCGGCTCTTCAACCGGTACACTCGGTCCGTAGGTCAGGAGACGATCGAGAATAGCCTGTTCCGCGTCCGAGAGATCAGCCTCCAGATCAACGAAGTGCATGAACTCGGCGTAGATGTGTTCGACTTCAGGCACGATATCCTGAATCCGGGAGTGCAGCTTGCGTGAGCGGAAAGGCGAGAGCGCGGGAGCGCCGCGAAGTTCAAGCATGATATCAACCTGTATCGCGCGAAACGGGGAAATCCGGGTGCATTCTGAAAGGCCGCCATGATACTCGAAAGGCAGGCCGGGATACAGCGTGGAGAGGATTATTCACACGCCGTCGAATTGACATTATTTTGCATATTAATTGAGCAGATTTATTGACCGGCCGTGCGCCAGGAAGGATCATTGGTAAACGCGAAAGGGAGTTTTTGCGTATCCGATAGTCAGGCAAACGGGTTATCTCCCCGTAACCGGCGCATAAACGCGCCCGTAGAGTGCCCCTGGAAAAGTGCCTCACCGAGGCGTTCCAGCCGTACCGGAGATCAGGGATTTGTCCAGAATGCTCACTGCCATCAAACATGCTCCACACAAGGCACTGATTTCGTTGTGTGCTGTGTTGGTCGTGGCCGGGTGTTCGCAACCCTCCACGCTGCAGGAGATTCGGGACGAAGGCGTTCTCCACGTCATCACACGGTTGTCTCCCTCTATCTATATCGAAGGCCAGGAAGGGCCCAGCGGTTACGACTATGAACTCGCCAAACTGCTCGCCGACGAACTGGGTGTGGAGCTGCGGGTTCGAGTGGCCAGCGACAACACCGAAATACTCTCGGTCCTCGACAAGAACTACGCTCACATCGGTATGGCCGGCCTGTCACCACAGCCCGCGCTGGAGGGCCGCTACAAGACCGTTTCCATTGGCATTGCCGCTCAGTCCATGCTGGTGTATCACCGGGAACTTGACCGTCCGGAATCACTGGCAGAGCTGGCCGGGAAAACCATCCACGTTGCCGCCGACAGCAATCACGAGTTCCGGCTCAATGCGGCCAAGCAGGCCCACGATGGTCTCCAATGGCAGGTTCATTCCGGGCTGGACGCAGCAGGGGTCCTTGCGCGGGTTGAGAGTGGCGAATTCCCCTATGCCATGGTCTCGTCCAACGAGCTCGATCTGAACCACGTGTTCTTCCCGATGGTGAAAGAAGCGTTTGCGGTGGGTGAGACCACTGATCTGGCCTGGTTCTTTCCGGCGACCCAGGACAACTCCCTGAGCAATGCCGTCGAAGCGTTCTTCGAACAGAGACGCAGCGATGGCACGCTTGCACAAATTTCCGAGCGCTTCTACGGCCACCTGGATCGACTCAACTACGTTGGCGCACGCACCTTCATGCACCACGTCGAAAACCGTCTGCCGAAATACGAAGACCTGTTCCGGGACTATGCGGAAGCGTTCAATATGGACTGGCGTTTGCTCGCGGCCATTGGCTACCAGGAATCCCACTGGCGCCCCAATGCGGTTTCACCCACCGGTGTGCGGGGCCTGATGATGCTGACTCGAAACACCGCCAGCCACATTGGCATCAACAACCGGCTGGATGCGGAGGAGAGCATTCAGGGGGGCGCCAAGTATTTCCGTATCGTGCACGAGAAAATTCCAGAGCGTATTCCAGAACCGGACCGCACCTGGTTCGCACTGGCATCCTACAACGTCGGTTTCGGTCACCTGGAGGATGCCAGGAGGCTCACGGAAGGCGCCGGCCGGGACCCGGACCGCTGGATGGACGTAAAAGAATTCCTGCCATTACTGGCGCAGAAGGAGTGGTACAGCAAAACCCGTTTCGGCTATGCACGGGGACACGAACCGGTCATCTACGTTCAGAACATTCGGCGCTACTACGACGTGCTTTCAAGACTCAACGCGCCACTTGAGCAGGAGCCAGAGCAAGCCGAGCAGTTCGTCCGAATCGAAGGTGCCGAAAAAGCCCGTCCGGACACAGGCGCTGCCGAGGGCGACCTTCGCGCCGCCCTGCCCCGTGAACTCGGCATGATTCCGCCGACTCTATAGCTGTCAGTCCTCCCGGGCCTCCAGAGCCCTTTCTACCTGGGTAGCTGAGTAGCCGCGACGGCTCAGAAACCTCGCCTGTCGTACTTTTTCGTCCCAGTCGTCGGCGAGATTGGCCAGACCGAACCGCTTCTCGCGAAGGCTGATGGCCTGTTGGCACCAATCCTCGTCGGTCATGGCCTCAAGGCATTCCGGGCTTTGATGCACACCCCGCTGCTGGAGTTCACCGAGAATCCGGAGCGGACCATACCCCAGATCCATCCGCTGCCGGGCGTAGACATCCGCAAACCGGTCATCATCGAGCCAGCCCTCCTGCTCGTATTCATCCAGCACCGCCTCAATAATCTCCCCTGGCAGCTTTCGCTGGCGCAACTTCAGGGTCAGTTCCAGCCGGCTATGCTCGCGCCGGGCCAGCAGCCTCAGGGCTGCCGACCGGGCCCGGTATTCCTGATCGTCCTGATTTTCCGGTTTTGCCATACAGACCCTTTCCGCTGATGCTCACAAAACGCTAGACTACCCGCGATTTTCCCTGACTGACCAGCCCCTGGCAGATCAGAACTGTCCGGCCCTTCTCCGGGGCCGATGGCCGGTGGCGGCGAAACCACGCCCAACACCGTGAACTGGTTGCAATACCGAAGGATACTCTAATGGCCGCGTTCATCCAGAAACTGTTCAGATCCAGAAAAACACCGGAAGCCACCGCCCCTGGAAAAAATTCACCGGCGTCCATGGCGGACGAACAGGAACCTTCGCGGTCAGACCAGCGAGAAGAGCAGCTTCGGATTCTGGACGGCTCACCCTCTCAGGCAGACCTCGCAGAGCTCGCCATAAACGGCGCCACGGCGGATATACGTCAACGTGCGGCTAGCCGGCTGTCCGACCCCGATACGCTGCAGGACGTGCTGAAGCGAGCAAAAGGCAAAGACAAAGGCGTTTACCAGACCGTCAAGCTGGCCCTGCAGGCGCACCGCGAAGAACAGGCCCGACTCAACAACATCCACCAGAACATCGCCGTCCTTATCAGTCACGCCAGCGAGCAGGCCAGAAGCGAAGACACCAAGCTGTACAAGGCGCGACTGGACGCCCTGATTAACCAGTGGTCCGACGTGGAGACGCACGCCACGCCCGAGCAGACCCAGGCGTTTCTGGAGGCGGTCCATCGTTGCCGGGAGCGGTTGGCTGCCATGCAGTCTGCAGCGGAGGACGAACAGCGCCAGCGCGACCAGGCAACGCAGCGGTCAGAAACCCTGGCCCTGCTGGCTGATACACTTGAAGAGCTGCAACGCCACGCGCCTGACACACTGCCCTCCCTGGCGTCGCTCGATGCGCTTCAGAAAACTCAGGAGAACCGCTGGCTGGAAGCCACCCGCGACACTGCCGTGGATAAGCAGGAGCAGAAAAGCTACGAAACCTCCATGCTGACGCTTCGCAACTATGTGAACGCCGTGAGGCGGGCCAGCCAGGCACGGGAGGAAATCAACGACATCACTGCCAAACTGGCAAACCAGGAAAACGCCACTGACGACCAACGTTCCAGAGCCAGCGTCCTGTTGAAAGAAATCAGCTGGCCGGAAGGCTACCCGGAGCCCGTGCCCCTCGCGTCTCTGAGGCAACTCGCCGGTAAACGAGCATCAGCAAACACCACAGCCGACAACCCGGAGCGCCAGAAAGCCCTGGCGGAACGGCTGGAACGCACCATTGCACAGCTAGAAGCTGCCCTCGAGGCCAAACAGCTCAAAGAGTCGAAACAGTTGTTCAAGGCCGCCCAGCAGCAGGTTCGGGAGCTGGATGGGCGCCGTAGCAAACCTTTCCAGCCTCGTATGCAATTACTTAATGGCCAACTGAGGGAGCTCAGCGACTGGCAGGGCTTTGCCACCGAACCCAAGCAGATTGCCCTCTGTGAGCAGATGGAATATCTGGCCGAGCAGCCCATGGACCCGGAGGCAAAAGCCGAACGGATCAAGGAACTGCAAAATGAGTGGCGGGAACTCGGCGGGTCTTCCGACCGCACGCTCTGGTCACGCTTCAAGGCGGCATCGGATCGCGCCTTCGAACCCTGCAAGGCCTACTTCTCGGCGAAATCCGGCCTCAAGCAGGCGAACCTTGAAAAGCGCACCGCCATTTGCGACCAGCTCGAAGCGTTCCTAGACAACGCCGACTGGTCGTCCGTCGACTGGAAGGCGGCCGAGCGCATCCACCAGACTGCCAGGCAGGAATGGAAGGAAGCCTGGCCGGTGGAGTTCCGTGACAACCGGCAGGTGCAGAAGCGCTTCGATGAGCTTCTCAAACGCCTGGAGGCGCCACTGGATCAGGAGCGCCTCAACAACGAGCAGTTGAAGCAGGACATCGTGCAGCGGGCCGAGGCACTGGTGCAGCACGAACCACTGCAGGACGCCATGAACCAGGCCAAGGCCCTGCAGTCCGAGTGGAAAGCCATCGGCATTACCCGACACCGGGAAGACCGCAAGTTGTGGCAGGCGTTCCGCAAAGCCTGCGACCAGATCTTCGCCCGCCGGGATGCCGAACGCAGTGAACAGCAGGAAGCCGCCCGGGCCGCTGACGAAGCTGCGCAGGCCAATCTGCAGGAGGCAGCCGAGCTGGCTGCGGCCAACGACGAGGCATCTGCAGGCAAAGCCCTGTCGACACTGCGTGCTATCGACACATCGACGGTTTCACGGAGTGTTCGGGAGCAGGTCCAGCAGGAGCAGCAGCGAGTCAAGGTACTGCTGTCTACCCTTCGTCTGCAGAATCAGGTGGTGTCCTGGCAGGAGCTCATCACAACCGCCGCCAACGGCAAGCCGGTTAATGAGCAGATCCCGGACCACTGGCCGTCACTGGCACGGGGGATTGGCGTGGAAAGCCCGGTCGAACTGGTCATACGGGCAGAAATCCTCTGCGGCGTGCCATCGCCCGAGAGTGACCAGCAACGCCGCATGGAAATCCAGGTTCAGCGCCTGGCTGACGGTATGGGTGCCTCGGGCATTGAGGCCGATCCGCTGCAAGAGGTAGAGGCGCTGGTTGCGTCATGGTGCCTCGATCAACCGGGCAGCGCCGGCTCCGACCAGGCAGCGCGACTGAACGCTGCACTGGCCAGCCTCAAACCGACCTGATCGATAAAAGCCCGTCAGTCCCGCTGGTGCTCCCTGACAAATGCCCTGGCCTCTTTCACGGCGGCCAGGGATTTGCGCTTCATTTCCTTCAACTCATCGTCGGCCAGATAGAACATCATATCGATGGAATGGCGATAGTAGCGTGTTGGCAGCCGATTCAAGGCCACACACATCACGTCCGTCAGGAAGTCCGCCGTGTCAGCCTCCTCCCGGGTCGCGTCTATCGCGTCCACCACCAGGCGTTCGTAGAAATTGTCGATCGCATCGCGCAGAGACATGGCTCTCGCCCCCCTGAATCCATACTGCTCTTGCTATCACCATAGAAGTCCCGGCGCGGCTTGTCATGGACCCTGAGCAATTTTGTCAATGCGATTGGCAGCGGGCGTCATTACTCCCTGCCACCGCTACGGGCTATGGTTGCATCACACAGGCTACCCATTTCAGGACAACGACAACCAGAGGACAGACCATGACCACCGAAGCGTACATCTTCGATGCGGTCCGCACGCCCAGGGGGCGCGGAAAGAAAGACGGTTCCCTGCATAGCGTCAAACCGATCACGCTGCTGACCACCGTACTTACCGCCCTGCAGGAGCGAAACAGCCTGGATACGGCCCAGGTAGACGACATTGTCATGGGCTGCGTTACTGCCGTTGGGGACCAGGGGGCCGACATTGCCAAAACCGCTGCCCTGGCAGCCGACTGGGACGAGCAGGTGGCCGGCGTTACCCTCAACCGTTTCTGCGCGTCGGGGCTTGAAGCAGTCAACCTGGCGGCAATGAAGGTACGCTCCGGCTGGGAAGACCTGGTGGTTGCCGGTGGCGTTGAGGCCATGTCCCGGGTTCCCATGGGCTCCGATGGCGGTGCCTGGGCCACCGATCCGGAAACCAACCTGCACACCGGCTTCATGCCCCAGGGCATTGGCGCCGATCTGATAGCGACTCTTGAGGGCTTCAGCCGAGAGGATGTCGACGGCTTTGCCGTGAAATCTCAGCAGAAAGCGGCGAATGCCTGGGAAAAGGGCTACTTCGGAAAATCCATCATTCCGGTCCGTGACCAGAATGGCGTGGTGATCCTCGATCGTGACGAACACGTGCGCGGTAACACCACGGTAGAGTCGCTTGCTGGCCTGAAGCCCTCGTTCCAGATGATGGGCGAGATGGGATTTGATGGCGTTGCACGTGAGAAATACCACTACGTAGAGAAAATCAACCACGTGCACCACGCCGGCAATTCCTCGGGCATTGTCGACGGCGCCACCGCCCTTCTGATCGGGAGCGAAGCCAAGGGCAAGGCCCTGGGGCTGACACCCCGCGCCCGCATTGTCGCAACCGCGGTCACCAGTACCGACCCCACCATCATGCTCACCGGGCCTGCCCCGGCTGCCCGCAAGGCACTGGCGAAAGCCGGCATGACGGTCGACCAGATCGATCTGTTTGAAGTGAACGAGGCCTTTGCCTCGGTAGTGATGCGTTTCCAGCGGGAGCTTTCGGTTCCCGATGACAAAGTGAACGTGAACGGCGGTGCCATCGCCATGGGCCACCCGCTGGGCGCCACGGGCGCGATGATCCTCGGCACCCTGCTGGACGAGCTCGAACGCCGGGAACGGCGCTACGGCCTGGCCACCCTGTGTGTGGGTGGCGGCATGGGCATTGCCACTATTATCGAGCGCATCTGACCCCGATCACGTTTCAAGGAGAACCGACCATGAATGCCATCCATTACGACCTGGGGTCAGACCAGATTCTGACGCTCACTATCGATATGCCAGGCCAGTCCGCCAACACCATGAACTCGGCCTTCCGGGAAGCCCTCTCAGAGACAACGGCCCGGGTAAAAGGCGATCTCGACAAGATCCGGGGCGTCATCATCGCCTCTGCCAAAAAAACCTTCTTCGCCGGTGGCGACCTCAAAGAGCTCCACAAGGTCACCCATGATGATGCCCAGGCCTTTGAAGACATGGTCAACGGCCTGAAAGCCGACATGCGGTTTCTGGAAACCGCCGGCAAGCCGGTGGTTGCAGCCGTCAACGGGACTGCTCTGGGCGGCGGGCTGGAAATAGCACTGGCCTGTCATCACCGGATTGTTCTGGACGACGACAGCATTCAACTGGGGCTGCCGGAAGTCACCCTGGGCCTGTTGCCGGGCGGTGGCGGCACCCAGCGGCTGCCGAGAATGATTGGTCTGGAAGCGGCTTTTCCCTTCCTGATGGAAGGCAAGAAGGTGAATCCAAAGGCGGCCCTGAAAGCCGGCATCGTCGATGAGCTGGCGGATTCGGTAGAAGACATGATGACCCGGGCCCGCACGTTTATCGACGCCAACCCGAAATGCCAGCAACCCTGGGACCAGAAAGGCTTCAAGTTTCCCGGCGGCGCCCCCCACCACCCGGCCATGGCTCAGAAGCTGGCCATCGCCCCGGCCATGCTCAAGCAGAAAACCCGGGGCTGCTACCCGGCACCCGAGCGGATTCTCTCAGCCGCCGTGGAAGGCGCCCAGGTGGATTTCGACAACGGCAGCCTGATCGAGACCCGGTACTTTGCCGAGCTGGTCATTGGCCAGGTGGCTAAGAACATGACCGGTACCTTCTGGTTTCAGCTCAACGCCATCAAGGCAGGTGGCAGCCGGCCCGAGGGCGTTGAGAAAGAAACCTTTCGCAAGGTAGGCGTACTGGGTGCCGGCATGATGGGGGCGGGCATCGCCTATTCCACAGCGACCCGGGGCATCGATGTGGTTCTAAAGGACGTATCCCTGG
Source organism: Marinobacter gudaonensis (assembly GCF_900115175.1). NCBI lineage: Bacteria > Pseudomonadati > Pseudomonadota > Gammaproteobacteria > Pseudomonadales > Marinobacteraceae > Marinobacter > Marinobacter gudaonensis. Next base: position 236,695 of record NZ_FOYV01000003.1, on the reverse strand, counting down.
AAAATGCCGAGAAAGGCAAGGCCTACTCGGAGAAACTGTTGACCAAGAAGGTCAGCCGCGGCCGTATGACCGAAGAGCAGAAAGCCACGGTTCTGGACCGAATCACGCCCACCGATTCCGCAGACGATCTTGACGGCTGTGATCTGGTGATTGAAGCCGTGTTCGAGGACAGCGAGCTGAAAGCCAAAGTCACCGGAGAAGCCGAACCGAAGCTGGTGGCGAACGGAATCTTCGGGTCCAACACCTCGACCATTCCCATCACCCAGCTCGCCGAAGCCTCGGCAAAACCCGAGAATTTCATTGGTTTGCATTTCTTCTCGCCGGTGGACAAGATGCAGCTGGTGGAAATCATCGTAGGCGAGAAGACCTCCGATGACACCCTCGCACGCGCGTTTGACTACGTTCAGCAGATTGGCAAGATCCCGGTGGTGGTCAACGACAGCCGTGGCTTCTTCACCTCGCGGGTGTTCGGCACCTTCGTTAATGAAGGTATCTGCATGCTGGGCGAAGGCATCCATCCGGCCAGCATCGAGAATGCCGGCCTGCTGTCGGGCATGCCGGTGGGGCCGCTGGCCATCTCCGATGAAGTCAGCATGACACTGATGCAGCACATCCGGAACCAGAGCCGGAAAGATACCGAAGCCGCGGGCGGTACCTGGAACCCGCACCCGGCCGAAGCCATCATCGATGCCATGGTGAACGAGCACGGCCGCAAGGGTAAGGCCGCGGGCGCCGGGTTCTATGAATACCCGGCCAACGGAAAGAAATACCTGTGGCCGGAACTGGAGACGCTGTTCGTGAATCCGGAAACGGCCCGATCCGTGCCCTTGCAGGAACTGAAAGACCGGATACTCTTTATCCAGGCCATCGAAACGGTGCGCTGCCTTGAAGAGGGTGTGCTGAGAACCGTGGAGGACGCCAACATCGGCAGTATCTTCGGCATTGGCTACGCCCCGTGGACCGGTGGCGCCATCCAGTTCATTAACCAGTACGGTGTTCGGGCCTTCGCCCAGCGCGCAGCAGAACTGGCTGAGCGGTATGGTGAGCGGTTTGCGCCGCCCAGGCTGCTTCTGGAGAAAGCCGAAAGTAACTCGGATTTTTCCTGACCTGAGCAACGTTTATGCGCTGGAAAGCACCTTTCCGGCGCAGATTCCTCCCAGCCCCGGCTCCCAACGCGCCACCGTTACCAACCTGCCAACTTCATGGACAGATTGTCACGAACCGATACGCCGTGCCTATGGCAACAGGTGTAGCGCTTGCCTACAATCAATTTAATCGCTCACGGGAAACGGCCCGCAGTATCCGGCCTAAATCCCACCGTCAGGTAAGTATCTCTATGACCATTGCGGAAATCATCTCGGCTCGTTCCACCCTGGCAGGCAGTCGCCGCACCGGGGCATGTAAGGCAATCGCCATTGCCCTCCTGCTGTCCGCGCCACTCGGGCTGCAGGCGAAAATTGACGCCAATGCTGTGTATGAGCCGGTTTCTCCAACCATCGACCAGGCCCGTGCAAACATCCTGATCGCACGACAGCTTCAGTTCACCCATTTCCGCGATCTGGGCATCAGCGATGAGCTCTCCGGCGATGTCTTCGACGCCTACCTGGATTACCTCGACGGACAGCGTATCTATCTCTCCCGGGAGGACATTGCCAAATTTGACGAGGTACGCACCAAGCTGGGTTCTGCGCTCAAGACCGGCCAACTGCAGCCGGGCTTTGATATCTACAACCTGGTTCAGCAGCGCATTATCGAACGCCTGAAGTTCGCCCTGAACACCATCGATAACGGCCTGGACTCGCTGGACTTTTCCTCCAATGAGCGAATCCTCGTAGACCGCTCCGAAGCCGATTGGGAAGCGGACGCCAAGGCCCTGGACGAGCTCTGGATCAAGCGCATCAAGAATGCCGTACTGGCCCAGCGCCTGAACGGGGCCGAAGATGAAGACATTGCCGACACCCTTCGGCGCCGCTATGAAGGCCAGTTAAAGCGTGCCTATCAAGCCCGCAGCGAAGATGCCTTCCAGGCCTACATGAATGCCTTCACCGGCATGTGGGACCCCCACACCTCGTACTTCTCTCCGCGCACGTCGGAGAACTTCAACATCAACATGAGCCTGTCGCTGGAAGGCATTGGCGCTGTGCTTCAGTCTGACAACGAGTACACCAAGGTAGTGCGGTTGGTACCGGGAGGGCCTGCCTCCAAGCAGGGCGAGCTGCAGCCGGCCGACCGCATTGTCTCGGTGGCCCAGGAGGGTGAAAAGCCCGTCAACGTGATTGGCTGGCGCCTGGACGAGGTCGTTGACCTGATTCGTGGCCCCAGGAATTCTACCGTGACCCTGGAGGTGATTCCTGCCAACGCCTCGGATGAAACCATCACCGAGACCATCGCCATCAAACGCGATGAAGTGAAGCTCGAGGAGCAGAGCGCCAGCAAGGATGTGATCGAGCTGAACCGGGGCAGCAAGGACTACCGGATTGGCGTGATCACCATTCCCACGTTTTACGCGGACTTCCAGGCCATGCAGGCCGGAGACCCGAACTATAAGAGCACCACCCGTGATGTTCGGCAGCTTATCACCGAGCTGGAAGCCGAGGGCGTTGAAGGCCTGGTGATCGATCTGCGCAACAATGGCGGCGGTGCCCTGCACGAAGCCAACGATCTGGTGGGACTGTTCATCGACAAAGGGCCCACGGTACAGATCCGTAACGCCAACAACGATGTCCAGGTGCTTAACGACGAGGACCCCTCAGTTGCCTACGACGGCCCGCTAGTTGTACTCACCAACCGCATGAGCGCCTCGGCCTCTGAGATCTTCGCCGGAGCCATCCAGGATTATGGTCGCGGTCTGGTTGTCGGCTCCCAGACCTTTGGCAAGGGTACTGTGCAGGCCGTTCGGCCCCTGAATCATGGCCAGCTGAAGATCACCCAGTCCAAGTTCTATCGGGTCTCTGGTGGCTCCACCCAGCACAAGGGTGTGATCCCTGACATTGAAATCCCGTCCCGGATCGACAAATCCCGGATTGGCGAAGATGCACTGGAACATGCCCTGCCCTGGGACCAGATTGAAGCTGTTCCGCACACTCGCTATTTCGATTTCAGCGGCATTATTGATGAACTTCGCAAGCGCCACGAGGAGCGTTTCGCCACCAATCCAGAGTTCAGCCTTCTGCAACAGGAAATCGACTTCCTGGAGCGGCAGCGTGAGACCGACACTGTCAGCCTGAACCTGGAAGAGCGGCGGGCCCAACATGAGCAGATCGAGCGTACCCGGCTGACCATCGCCAACGCCCGTCGCGAGCTGCAGGGCAAGGAGCCGTTCGATTCTCTGGAAGATCTGGAAGACTGGCAGGACCAGCAGGCAGCCGATCCGGACACCACCGACGACGAACTCGATTTCATCATCCGTGAAGGCGGCCACATCATGGCGGACATGCTGGACCTGGACCAGAAAATGGCGTCCATCCTGAACCCGCAGCAGTTTGCCGTGCAGGCCCCGGCAGCAGCTGCCCGATAGTCCGGCACCACCATGGATGAACGATGACCGACAGGGATAAGGAAACGCCGGCCAGTCCCCAAAAGGCGCGCGTACTGCAAGACATGCTCCTGGATGCGCTGCACGCCATGCGCTCCATGGAACAGGTGGAAGACCTGGAGAAACCGGACGCAGCCGAGCGTACGCCAGAGGGCCTGGTCGACCGGCTGGCCAGCCTTACCGGTTCGGCCCTGCGCTTTGGCGCCAGGGCCACGGATACATCGCTGCGGGTGGGCCGGGCGCTGATCAATTCACAGGACCAGCTGCGCGCCATGCTCACCGCCGGGCAATCCTTACGGGATATTCGCGAGGTGGCCGGGCTGACGCTCTCGGAGATGAGCGAAGCCCTGAATCTCCGGGACAAGTCCGTGCTCGAAGCCATAGAAAACGGCACGACCACCCTCTCTTTCGAGCTGATCCTGCGCCTGGCAGCCCTGATCGCCCGGAACGACCCCATCCCGTTCATCATGCGCACCACCCGGAACTACAATCCTGAGGTCTGGCAGATCCTGAACGACTGGGGCGTCGCCCGACTGCCATTGCAGTTCGAGCGCGAGCGGGAGTTTATCAATATTTTCCGGCGCCACGACGACGCCCGCGCCCTGTCCGACGAGGGCTTTCGCAGGGTGCTCGAGTTCACCCGACAGAGCTTTGAAATGTCATTGCATTTTATTGAAGAGCAGGAACGTCAGGTGGCCGAGATAAAGGCTTCACACACGAAGGGCCAGCCCTCCGAGAACACCAGGCCAGGGCAGGCCCCGAAGGGCAGAAAACCGCCCTCGGGAGAGTCCTGAGCCCCTGCACACCCCTAGCCTAGCCAAACAATGCCTTCATTCCGGTGATGTTGGGGCTGTGTACAACCCCCTTCTCGGTCACGATCGCATCAATCATGCTGGCTGGCGTTACGTCGAACACCGGGTTGAACACATTGACCCCCTCCGGAGCCAGGGGAATGCCCCGGATCTCGCGCACTTCCAGACCGTCCCGCTCTTCCAGCGGAACCTCTGCACCGGACGCCAGGGACATGTCCACGGTGCTTGAAGGCGCCACAACCATAAAACGGACCCGGTGATGGCGGGCCAGCACCGCAAGGCTGTAGGTGCCGATCTTGTTCACCACATCGCCGTTGGCGGTAATGCGGTCGGCGCCAACGATAACCCAACGCACGTCCTTGCGGGCCAGGATGGAGGCGGCCGCACCGTCGGCGTTCAGGGTCACCGGGATCTGATCCCGGGCCAGTTCCCAGGCAGTCAAACGGCTACCCTGCAGCCAGGGTCGGGTTTCATCCGCAAACACTTCCTTGAGCAGCTTCTTTTCGTGCATGCGCCGGATCACACCCAGTGCCGTTCCATAGCCGCCGGTGGCCAGGGCGCCGGTGTTGCAGTGGGTCAGTACCGAAACCGGCTTTTCCAGGTTCATCAGGTCCAGGGCGTGGTCGGCCATGGCTACATTGGCCTCAACGTCTTCCCGGTGAATGGTCTCCGCCTCGCTGGCCAGGCGTTTCACCGCCTCATCCAGTGAGTGACAGGCGTGAAAAACCCGCTCCATTCGCTGCAGGGCCCAGAACAGGTTGACCGCTGTCGGGCGCGAGGCCGCCAGTTCGCGGATTGCCTGCTTGATTTCCGCCTTCCAGTCGCCACCGCCTGCATGCCGGGCCGCCAGGGCCACCCCATAGGCTGCACTGATACCGATAGCGGGCGCCCCCCGAACCACCATATCGCGGATGCTCTGGGCCACCCCGGAAGCCCCCTCGAGAGTCATCCAGTGCTCCTCCCCGGGCAGCAGCCTCTGGTCCAGCAACTCGAGACGGCTGCCATGCCAGCGAATCGCCACTGTGCCCATAGCGGTGGAAGAGGTGCCTTGTTTTGCCATGTGGTTTGCTCCGGTTTCAAGCGCTGAAAACCGCCAGTATAACGGTTATACTTCCGGGCTACATTTCCGACGTGCGCTGGTCAATCACCGGGCGCTGAAAGGCAGGTTTAATGACGGCAGACACCATCAACGCGGCCGATATCCGCATCAATGCCCGCTGGCTGATCCCGATCGAGCCGGCCGACACGGTGCTTGAACATCAGGCAATCATCCTTCAGGGCGACCGGATTGCGGCGGTACTATCCCAGTCCGAGGCCGACCGGATTTACCGGACCCGGGAAACCGTGAACCTGCCCGATCACGTAGTAATGCCCGGCCTGATCAACATGCATGGCCACGCAGCCATGACCCTGTTCCGCGGCATGGCGGACGATCTGCCCCTGATGACCTGGCTGAACGATCACATCTGGCCCGCGGAAGGCCGTTTCATCAGCGAGCAGTTCATCGCCGACGGCACCCAATTGGCGATGGCCGAAATGCTGCGTACCGGCACCACGACCTTCTCGGATATGTACTTCTTCCCTGAGGTTGCCGCCCAGGTGGCACACGATGCCGGTATGCGTGCCCAGATCTGCTTTCCTCTGCTGGACTTCCCCACGCCATGGGGCTCTGGCCCAGAGGAATACCTGCGAAAAGGCCGCGAATTTATCGGGACCTGGCAATCGAACCAATACATCACACCGGCGATTGGTCCGCACGCACCTTACACGGTGTCCGATGCCCCACTGAAGGAGGCCGTGGTCCTGTCGCGGGACACGGGCGCACCCATCCAGATCCACCTCCATGAAACCGCGTTTGAAGTGGCCGAGGCCAGTGAGAAACTGGGGCAGCGACCGACCGCCCGCCTGGCTGAGCTCGGCCTGCTGGGCACCAATACCCAGTGTGTACACATGACACAAATTGATGACAGCGACCTGGCACTGCTGCGCGAAACCGGTGCCCATGTGATCCACTGCCCCGAGTCCAACCTGAAACTGGCCAGCGGCCTGTGTCCGGTCCAGAGGCTACTCGATAACGGCGTGAACGTGGCGATTGGCACGGATGGCGCGGCCAGCAACAACGACCTGGACCTGTTCGGGGAGCTGAGCACCGCCGCCATGGTAGCCAAGGTCGTGGCCGGCGATGCGTCCGCCCTGTCGGCCCACAAGGCTCTCGAGATGGCGACCATCAACGGGGCCAGAGCCCTGGGCCGAAGCCACGAACTGGGCACCATTACCGAAGGCAAACTGGCGGACATCATCGCCATTGATCTCAGCGACCCGTTCCTGCAGCCGGTGTATGACCCGGCCTCCCATCTGGTGTACAGCAACCACGGCCGGGCGGTAAGCCATAGCTGGATCAACGGCGTACCACAGATACAGGACGGCCGCCCCACACGCATTGACGTCGCCGATCTCATGCTCCGGGTACGGGACTGGGCTGAACGAATTCGCCGTCAGGCCGATTGACCGATTTCCGATTGATTCACCAGGCAGAAGCAACATGACAAACCAGAATGTAGACCGGAACGAAATCGCCAAGTTCGAGGCGCTCGCCAGCCGCTGGTGGGACCCGACGAGTGAGTTCAAGCCGCTGCACGACATCAACCCGCTGCGTCTGAATTACATCGACGAACGGGTATCCCTGGCTGGCAAGCGAGCGCTGGACGTGGGATGCGGCGGCGGCCTGCTGTCCGAAGGCATGGCTCGGCGAGGTGCCCACGTAACCGGTATCGACATGGGTGAAGCGCCCCTGTCCGTTGCCAGATTGCATGGCATGGAAAGCGGCGTGAACGTCGACTACCGCCAGACCACGGTGGAAGAGCTGGCCAATGATCCGGAGCACAAGGGCCAGTACGATGTGGTCACCTGCCTGGAAATGCTCGAGCACGTGCCCGACCCTGCTTCTGTCATTCGAGCCTGCGCGGCCATGCTCAAGCCCGGCGGACACATGTTCGTCTCCACCATCAACCGCAACCCGAAGTCGTTCCTGTTTGCCATTGTGGGTGCCGAGTACGTACTGAGGTTGCTGCCCAAAGGCACCCATGAGTGGAAGAAGTTCATCCGTCCATCCGAGATGTCCGACCATCTGCGCCACGCTGGCCTGGAGGTCCGGGAGCTTACCGGAATGACCTACAACCCGATCACCAAGGTGTACAAGCTTGGTCGGGATGTGGACGTTAACTATCTGATGCACGCCAGGGATGCTCGTGACGCCTGATTCGCCCCCGATTTCCGCCGTTCTGTTCGATCTGGACGGCACGCTGATCGACACAGCGCCCGATTTCATTCGGTGCCTGAACCAGTTGCGCCTGCAACACGGTTTGGCACCGTTGCCAGCGGAGCAGATCCGACGCTCCGTTTCCAACGGCGCCCGCGCCATGATCCGGGTCGGTTTCGGGCTGGAACCCGAACACCCGGATTATCTGGCAAAGCACACGGCGTTCCTGGATCTGTACGAGGCAGGCGTTGCCGAGGAAACCCGACTGTTCGAGGGCATGGAGGAGCTCCTGCAGGCACTGGAGCATCGGGGAATCCCCTGGGGGATTGTGACCAACAAACCCGCCCGCTTTGCCGTCCCGCTCATTGAGGCACTTGGGTTGTCCTCCCGCTGCGCAACGCTGGTTTGCCCCGACCATGTTACCCACCGCAAGCCCCATCCGGAATCGCTGATCCTGGCCTGCCGCCAGATCGGTACCGAGCCCGGTACCGGCCTTTATGTGGGTGACCACGAACGCGATATTGAGGCCGGTCGGAATGCTGGCATGCGAACCGTGGCCGTGCGCTATGGCTATATCGAGCAACCCGAACGCGTTGATCTCTGGCAAGCGGACCTGATCGCCGATACCGTCAAAGACCTGGCAAAGCTGTTACAATAGGCGTCTATTTTCAGGAGGCGGTTTTGCAACCGCACACAGCTCGACACGGAGACAGGTTATGCAGGATTACCAGGCACCCGCCGATCTTCTGAAAGACCGCATCATCATGGTGACGGGCGCGGGTAGTGGTATTGGCCGGGCAGCCGCGAAAGCCTACGCCGCCCACGGCGCCACTGTCATTCTGGTAGGGCGCACAGTCAGCAAGCTCGAAACGGTTTACGACGAGATTGAGGCAGCTGGCCATCCCAAACCCGCGATCGTTCCCATGAACTTTGAAGGGGCCGCGGTCAAGGATTACGAAGAACTGGCCATGACTCTGGAAGACAACTTCGGGCAACTGGATGGCCTGCTGCATAACGCGGCCATTCTGGGCGACCGCAGCCCCGTTGAGCTCTACGACCCGGAGACCTGGAACAAGGTCATGCACGTGAATGCAACAGCGCCGTTTCTGCTGAGCCGGGCCATGATCCCCCTGCTTCGCAAATCCGATAACGCCTCGGTGATCTTCACCTCCTCCGGCGTAGGCCGGAAAGCCAAGGCCTATTGGGGCGCCTATGCGGTGTCCAAGTTTGCAGTGGAAGGCCTGAGCCAGTTGCTTTCAGAGGAACTGGACGACGACCGCCACAACATTCGGGTAAACAGTCTGAACCCGGGCGCTACGCGTACCAACATGAGAGCCCATGCGTACCCGGCAGAAAACCCGCAGCAGAATCCGGCGCCAGAGGCGTTGATGCCGGTTTATCTGTACCTCATGGGCAAAGACAGCCGGGATGTAAACGGCCAGAGACTGGATGCCCAGCCCAAGTAATGGAACTGCTCTTTTACACCACGAGCCAGTGCCATTTGTGCGAACTGGCCGAAGCCCTGCTGATCAACACGCCCATGCCGGAACCGATTCCGGTCGATGTGGTGGACATTGCCCAGTCCGAAGAGCTGGTGGCACGCTACGGCACCCGGATACCGGTGCTCAGGCGCAATGACACCGGTGCGGAGCTGGACTGGCCGTTTACCAGGGATGAATTACTCACATTCCTGCAATGAGGATTGCCTGACATGTTGATGGTTATTTCCCCTGCAAAAACGCTCGATTACGAGAGCCCACTGGCAACGGAGCGCTATACCCAGCCAGACTTTCTCGACGATGCCTGCGAACTGGTCGATCAGCTCAAGGAGCTGGAACCACACCAGATCAGCAACCTGATGAGCATCAGCGACAAGCTTGGCCAACTGAACGCCGAGCGCTTTCACAACTGGCACACGCCCTTTACGCCGGAAAATGCCCGGCAGGCAGTACTGGCCTTCAAGGGCGATGTATACACCGGCCTGGATGCGGAAAGCTTCAGCGAGCAGGATTTCGAGTTCGCCCAGAATCACCTGCGCATGCTGTCAGGTCTGTATGGTGTATTGAAACCACTCGACCTGATGCAGCCCTATCGGCTGGAAATGGGCACCCGCTTTGAAAACAAGCGAGGCAAGGACCTGTACGAGTTCTGGGGCAGCAAGATAACCGAGGAAGTCAATCGCCTGCTGGCAGCGGACGACGGGGTGCTGGTGAACCTGGCCTCCAACGAGTACTTCAAGGCGGTCAGAAAGAAAGAGCTGGATGGCCGCCTGGTAACCCCGCAATTCAAGGACTGGAAGAACGGTCAGTACAAGATGATCAGCTTCTACGCCAAGAAGGCGCGGGGCCTGATGTGCCGCTATGCCATCCAGAACCGCATCACCCAAGCCAACGACCTGAAAGGCTTCAACCTCGAAGGCTATTACTTCAGCGAAGACCAATCCGATAACAACAACTGGGTTTTCCTGCGTGACGAACAGTAATCCACGTTGATATCGGAGCAAGTAATGAACGAAGCTGTCTTTTCGCAACTCGCGCTGTTGGTGTTCCTGACCGGACTGATTGTCTGGATGGGGTTCATCGTGTGGGACCTCGCCAAGAAATCCCAGGCCGGCCGGTTTGGCACCATCGCCCTGTTTACCGTGCTGGGGGCCGGTGTGGTGGGTTTTATCGTGAAGACCGTACTTGTCGAGATCATGCAGATCTAGCGCCAGAACCGTCACTTTACGGCCACTGCCCGGTGGCCGTATCATCCGTCTCCGTTTTTCGAACCGTCACCGGTTCAGATCGATGCAAATAAACAGCAAGGACCGAGCCTGATGTGGTTTCGTAATGCCCGCGTATTCCGTTTTACCAAGCCCTTCGCCATTACCGCTGAGGAACTCGAGGAAAAGCTGGGGGCGGATGCCTTCAAACCCTGCGGACCTCAGGAAACGAGCCGCCAGGGCTGGGTGCCTCCCCTTGGCAAGCATGGAGAACAGCTGGTGCACAGCGCCGGTGGCTATCACCTGATTGCCCTGCGCAAAGAAGAAAAGATCCTCCCCGGGCCTGTGGTCAAAGAGGCCGTTGAGGAGCGGGCCGAAGCCATCGAGTTCGAACAGAGCCGGAAGGTCCGCCGCAAGGAAAAGGACGAGATCAAGGAACAGGTCATGCTGGAAATGCTGCCCCAGGCCTTCTCCAGGAACCGTCGCTGTTATGCCTATCTGGCACCACAGGACGGCGTTCTGGTGGTGGATGCCGGCTCGGCGAAACAGGCCGAAGACCTGGCGTCCACCCTGCGCAAGAGCCTGGGTTCGCTGCCGGTTCGGCCGCCGGCGGTAGAGCAGGCACCGGCCTTTACCTTTACCGGGTGGCTTAACGAAACCATCGATCTGCCCGGCAGCATTGTTCTGGGCAGCGAGTGTGAACTGAAAGACCCGTCGGAAGATGGCGGCGTGGTGAGCTGCAAGGGCCTGGATCTGAGGGCCGACGAGATCCGCAATCACCTCGACGCCGGTATGCAGGTCACCAAACTCGCCCTGACCTGGGACGACAACGTGTCGTTTGTGCTGGATGAAGAGCTGGGCATTCGTCGCCTGAAGTTCGGCGAAACGCTGCAGGAGCAGCTCGACGATGTCGACGTGGACGACGCCGTCGCCAAGTTCGATGCTGCCTTCACCCTGATGACCCTGGAACTGTCCCGTCTGATTCCCGGCCTGCTGGAGGCCCTGGGCGGCGAGGATCGTTCGGCCATTGTTGAAGAATAAATCGCGGTGAGCGCCCTCAGTGGGCGCTCTTGCCCAGCCGCTCCCGCTGCCAGTCCTTTTCCGGTTCGTTCAACACCAGCCGCAAGTCCATAACTTCTTCCTGGGTATTGAACTTGATCTCGAAGCCCAGGTGTTCGGCCAACTGCAGCATCGGGCGGTTGTCCGGCAGCACGTTGCCGACCATTTCCATGGTGCCTCTGGCCCTGCAGTAATCAATCATCTTCTGCATGAGGGCGACGCCCAGACCCTCGCCCTTCATCTTGTCGTGCACCATCACGGCAAACTCGCACTGCAGGTTGTCGGCATCAGTCCAGGTGCGCACGGTGCCCAGGGTTTCCTCGCCCTCGCCGTCTTCGCGGGGCGCGTTGGCGATGAACACCATCTCCCGGTCGTAGTCGATCTGCACCATCTGGGCGACGTCTTCCCGGGAAAAGTGCTTGCGATACTGGAAGAACCGGTAACGGATGGACTCCGGCGACTGCAGTTCGTGAAAGGCCCGGTGGGCGGGCTCGTCCTCGGCCAGCACCGGGCGGATGATGACCCGCCGGCCGGATTTCGGCAGCACGATCCACTCCTCAAGCTCTCGCGGATAGGGCTGGATAATGGGCTTGCCGGGCTTATCCGACAGATCAATCGCAATGTTCACCGCAACCGCGCCCTGCTCGTTGAACAACAGCGGTGAAATTTCCAGACCCTGGATTTCAGGAATGTCGATTACGATTTGCGAAAGCGTCACCAGGGTCTCGGACACCGCCCGGATATCCTCTTCCGGCTTCAGGCTGTGTTCCTTGAGAAGCTTGTACATATAGGTGCGGCGCAAGAGCTCACGGGCAAGCACCATGTTCAGCGGCGGCAGCGCAATCTGCCGGTCGGTCATCACATTAATCTGCGCGCCGGCAGCGCCACAGACCACCAGCGGGCCAAACAGGGGATCGCGGGTGATGCCCACACTGAATTCGATACCGCCCACGTGCTGGTAGGAGCGTTGCACCGCAAAGCCCAGAAAGCCGCTGTCCGGGAAATGCTTGCGGTACTCCTCCATCAGGTAGCGGCAGGAATCCATGATGGCAGCCTCGCTGTTGAGCTTCTGGACGGTCCCCTTGTAGCGACGCTGGGTCGGGCTCAAATCCAGGAACGGATGGCACGCCTGCTCGTGAATGATCGTGATGTCGATGGGGCGACGCTCCACCGCAAATACTTCCAGCACTTCTTCCATATCGTCGCAGTACATGGTTTCGATGGTGCTGATGCCATAATCGCGCACCAGGTCTCGGGCTTCGCGGTTGGAAAGGTGGTAGCGCCCCGAACGCCTGGCGGATGCCACCAGACGCCGGGTCTGGGTGCGATCGGCAAAATGATCGGTGAAGGATTCCGGTGTCTCGGTGAGCAGCCTCTGGACTCGCTGGTGGCGGACGTGCTGCATGAACGCCATCACCGCCTTTTCCGGATTGAAGAACGAAGGCAGGCCGGCCCGGTAGAACTCCTCCCTTGAATCCATCACCGTGCTCTGGCCGAGCCAGCAGGTGAACACGTTCAACCGGGTGCCTTTGGAGGCCTGAACCACCGCGTCCGCGATTCTCAGACTGTCTTCAGTGAGGCTCGGCGCATACATCACCAGCACATTGGCCACTTCCGGATCCCGGGCCAGGATCTTGATGGCCTGGCCGTACAGTTCCGGCGAGGCGTCGTAATTAAGGTCAATCGGGTTTTTCCGGGTCCAGTACGGTGGCAGGAGTTCGGCGAGTGCTTCAATGCTGGATTCTGACATACGGGCCAGTTCGCCGCCCAGATCCGCCAGCCGGTCGACCGCCAGTACACCCGGCCCGACGCCATTGGCCATGATCGCAAGGGATTCCCGGCGCAACGGGCGCATCCTCGTCAGCGTCTCCAGGGCGTCGAACATCTGCCCCAGGCCGTCGACCCGGAGCACACCGGCCCGCTGCAGCATGGCGTCGTAGATCGGATCGCTGCGTTTCAGGCCTGCCGGCAGTTCGTGGGGGAACCACTCGGACTCGGGTACCCGGCCGGATTTCACGGCAATAACCGGCTTGGTGCGGGAAGCAACACGAACCGCCGACATGAACCGCCGGGCGTTTGGTATGTTCTCTATGTGCAGCAAAATGGCACGGGTCTGGGTGTCCTGGGCCAGATAATCGATCAGATCGTCGTGATCAATGTCCATCCCGTCGCCGAGGGTCAGGAAATAGGAGAACCCGACACCCCGGGCGAAGGCCCAGTCGAGCACCGAGCTGGCAATGGTACCTGACTGCCCCACAAACGCCACACGACCGGGGATGGCCCCCATATGGGCATAGGTCGCGTTGAGGCTGCGGGCGGGCACCATCAGGCCGATGGTATTAGGCCCGAGCACGCGAATGCCGGTTTCCCTCGCCGCTTCCCGCACCGCATACATCAGCGGCTGGCCGGTCTTGCTGTGGGTGCGGGACATGCCGCCGGTCATCACGATGGCGGTGCGCACCCCGGCCTCGCCGAGTTTCTTGATGGTTTTGGCCACGGTATCAGGCGGCGTGCAGATGATGGCGAGATCCGGGCAAAAATCCATCTTGGATACCCGGCGCACGCAGGGCACACCGTGCACGTTCTCGTAGTCGTTCTGGTTGACGACCAGCAAGCGCCCGGGGTAGCCGCCCCCCATCAGGTTCCGTAGCACCATGCCGCCCAGGTTGTCGGCCCGCTCCGACGCGCCTATCACCGCAATGGATGCAGGGTTGAACAGGCTTTCCAGGTAACGGGTACTCAAGCATTCTCTCCTTGGCAATCAGCCAACCGCTCCTTTGGTCAATCAAAGGAACGGTCACTTTCTATGTGTCTTCCTATCTTAGGCACAGAGCTCTCGATGTAAAACGTCTATCGCCCCTATAAGACCAAAGAAACGCGGCACCCTGCGGGTATCCCTGATAGAGTAAAAGAAAATATAAGTACAGGCAGGACAGTCCGAAGTTATGACCACGGCATTCTTTTCGCACGATGATTTCATGAGGCACAACATGGGGCCGGAACATCCGGAAAGTCCGGAACGGCTGGCCGCAATCATCAGTTACCTGGCAGACACCGGACTGGACCAGAGGCTCGACTGGGTGCGACCCGAAGAAGCAACCCGCGACCAATTGCTCATGGTGCATCCTGAGAAATACTTGCACCAGCTCGATCTGATGCAGCCAACACGGGGCCGCGTGTTCACCGACCCGGACACCGCGATGATGCCGGACACCTTGCGGGCCGCCAGGCTGGCCGCCGGAGCCAACGTGCAGGCGGTCGATATGGTAATGAGCAGCCAGGTGACCAACGCCTTTGTCTGCGCCCGTCCGCCGGGGCACCATGCGGAGCGGTCAAAATCCATGGGCTTCTGTTTTTATAACAATGTGGCCATCGCGGCCATGCGGGCCCTGACGTTTCACCACCTGGAGCGGGTCGCCATCATCGACTTTGACGTGCACCAGGGCAACGGCACCGTTGACATTGTAGGCGGCGACGAGCGCATCCTGATGTGTTCGAGCTTCCAGCACCCGTTCTACCCTCACTCGCATGTGCACAGACAGGCGGGCAACATTGTGAACATCCCCATTGCCGCGGACTGCTCCTCAGAGGAATACCGTCAACGTGTTCAGGATGGCTGGATGGAGAGGCTGAATGACTTCAAGCCGCAGCTGATTCTGATTTCCGCGGGCTTCGACGCACACAGGCTGGACCCCATGGCCGAGCTCAATCTGGAAACCGACGACTATCGCTGGTTAACGGAATTGATCGTGGGCGTGGCGCACGAACACAGCAACGACCGGATTATCTCCACGCTCGAAGGCGGGTATCACCTGCGGGCCCTGGCCGAGAGTGTCAACGCTCACCTGGAAGTGCTCGACTCGGTGTACTGACGCCCTTACCCGGTCGGTTCGCCACCATAGCCCGTGGCCTGCTGCAACTCTGGCCGGTCGCCGGCCCGCTGCAAGCGGATATTGGTGCGCCGGTTGTCGGACGGACGGTTCGACGCCGGGTACTGGTCGCCGTGGGCCCGGACGGTAATCATGTTCTCGTCGATGCCGCTGGCCTTGAGGTAGTCGGCTACCACATTGGCCCGCTCCTCCGACAGAGCCCGGTTGTCGATCCGGCTTCCGATGCTGTCGCTGTGGCCATCCACGAAGATGCGCTCCACTGTTGAGTCCGCCATCACGTAGGACACGATATTATCGAGAAGTTTCCGGTCGGCGTCTGACAGGCTTGTGCTGCCACTGGCAAACGGAACCCTGGAACGCTGGATCTGATCAAAGTTCACCGGCAGCAAGTTCAACGTACAGCGCTGATAGCGCTCGAACTCGCCGGCAAAGTTGATGTTGGACACCTGCACTCGCACCGGCCGGTCGTCAAACCAGGCCTCGCGGGTAATCGTGGGTCGCATGCCGTCCAGCAGGCTGTGTGCCAGAACGTGGGCCTGGCGGGTTCCCAGCGAGACCTGTCTGTTGCCCTCGGCGACGTTGACGCTGGCCACGGGTCTGGGAGCGATGCCCGGTCGCCACACCGGCGCCTCAACCACCAGATCGCCACGGCCCGGCCGCATCAGGGGCGTGCTTGCCTCCAGAAAAAACGACAGGTCCTCGCCGGCGCGGTGGTTGAATACCGCGCGTCCGTAGCCGGGCACCTCGTGTACCAGGCGACACTCGAACACGGACTCGGACAGATACCACTGGCTGTTTTCAATGCCGGCGCCATAGCTGGTGGCCTGCACCGCCAGGGGAGTAGACGCGCCGGCCAACAGGCCGGCCGCGAGCAACAGTGATCGCTTCAAATCAGGGGATTTTATCGGCATGGCCATGGCTGCTTGAATCCAAATCGGTATACCCCGGTTAACGGCCGATTCGCCGGTGGCTTTAGGGCTTAACCAGAAAACAATCGCGGGCCCGATCTGGTATAATCCGCCAAATTTTCGGCCTCCGGACATGCCGCCGCTCCGGAACTCCTCTTGCCCAAGGCATCGCGGACAACCAACATGACTGAAAAGCTCACTATCACACGCCCGGACGACTGGCATCTGCACGTCCGGGACGGCGACATCCTGACCGACGTGGTTCCGGCAACCGCCGCCTGTTTCCGCAGGGCCATCATCATGCCCAACCTGGTGCCGCCGGTGACCACTGCAGCGGACGCCGGCGCCTACCGGGACCGGATTCTGGCCGCCGCCGAAGGCACGGGTTTTGAGCCGCTGATGACCCTGTACCTGACCGAAAGTACCAGCCCCGAAATCGTTCGCGAGGCGAAGGCCGCCGGTGTCGTTGCCGCCAAGCTCTACCCGGCGGGCGCCACCACCAACTCGGCCTCGGGCGTGAAGGACGTACGCAACATCTACCCGGTGCTGGACGCCATGGCCGACTGCGGCATGCTGCTGCTGGTCCATGGTGAAGTGACGGACGGTGACATCGACATCTTTGATCGCGAGAAAGTGTTCCTCGAGCGGGTTCTTTCCCCGATCCTGGAGGCTTTTCCGAAGCTTCGGGTGGTGCTGGAACACATTACCACCGCCGATTCCGCAGAGTTTGTTAAGCAGCACAATGGCGGCAACCTGGGCGCCACCCTTACTCCCCAGCACCTGATGTACAACCGCAACCATATGCTGGTGGGTGGCATCCGGCCACACCTTTATTGCTTGCCGATCCTCAAACGCAATCGCCACCAGCAGGCCCTGCGCGATGCGGTGGCCAGCGGCGATTCGCGGTTTTTCCTGGGTACCGATTCCGCACCCCATTCAAAGAACCGCAAGGAAACCGCGTGCGGATGTGCGGGCTGCTACTCGGCCTACGGCGCTATTGGCCTGTACGCTGACATTTTTGAGGAGTTGGGCATTCTCGACAAACTCGAGGCCTTTGCCAGCTTCAATGGCGCCGATTTTTACGGCCTGCCACGAAATACCGATACCATCACCCTGGTGCGCGAGCCCTGGACCATGCCGGCAGAACTGCCCCTCGCAGACGGCACCATTGTGCCCCTGAAGGCAGGTGAAACCGTTAACTGGCGGCAGGCGTAAACCTCACTGAACGGATTCCTTCTCACACGGCCAAGACCGGAGCTTGAGTGACTGACGAGAGCAAACCACCCCACCCCATGTCCCGCCGCTTCCGCGGCTTTCTGCCCGTGGTTGTCGATGTTGAAACCGCTGGTTTCAACCCGGAGCGGGATGCCCTGCTGGAAGTGGCGGCCGTTATCCTGACCATGGATGAGGACGGCTGGCTGACCCGCGCCGAGACCCATGTGCAGCAAATCGATCCGTTCGAGGGTGCCAATCTCGAACAGTCGGCGCTGGATTTTACCGGCATCGATCCCTGGAATCCCGAGCGGGAAGCCGTTCCGGAACGGGAAGGCCTGAGCGAAATCTTCGGCCCCATCCGCAAGGCAGTGAAGGCTCACGACTGCAAACGCGCTGTTCTGGTCGGACACAACGCCACCTTCGACCACAACTTTATCTTTGCAGCGGCGCTGCGGGCGGATATCCGCCGCAACCCCTTTCACCCGTTTTCCACTTTCGATACCGCCACCCTTGCAGGCCTGGCCTACGGGCACACCGTGCTGGCCCAGGCTTGCAAGCTGGCCGGCATTCCGTTCAGCAACAAAGAAGCGCATTCGGCAGCCTACGACGCCGAGAAAACCGCCGATCTGTTCTGCGGGATTGTCAATCGCTGGCGTGAACTGGGCGGCTTCCCGCCCCCTCCGGTGCCAGCAGATCCCGAATAACGCCCATAAAAAAACCCGCCGAAGCGGGTTTTTTTATGGCTACCGGGGCTTACCAGTAGATACCTCTCATGATCGCTGCGAAAGCCACCTGCTCGGTGGAGACCTTGGGCTTTTCGCCGGACTTGCTGCCGGCGGCCGCCGGCGAATCCGGGAACATCCGGTAGCCGGTGTTCATGACGATCTCGCCCATTTTCGGGGCCAGGGCATGCAGCACCTGGGCAAAGATGCCCAGACGCGTGGCGATCCGCTTGGGACGATAAACGATGGCATCGGCCACCATGCCCGCCGCCTCGTCCGGTGTCAGGGTGGGCACCGAATCGTAGATCTTGGTGGGCGCAATCATCGGCGTGCGCACCAGCGGCATGTTGATGGTGGTGAAGGTGACGTTGCGATCCGACCACTCGGCCGCAGCGCAGCGACTGAACGCATCCAGCGCCGACTTGGAAGCCACATAGGCCGAGAAGCGGGGCGCATTGGTCAGCACGCCGATCGACGAGATATTGACCACGTGGCCACGACGACGCTCGAGCATCTTGGGGGCAAAGCCCATGATCAGGCGTACCGAGCCAAAGTAATTCAGCTGCATGGTGCGCTCGAAATCGTGGAACCGGTCGAAGGACAGATCCAGGGAGCGGCGGATGGAACGACCGGCGTTGTTCACCAGCACATCCACGTGGCCGTGATTGTCCAGAACGGTTTTCACAAACTCGTCGCAGGCGTCCATGTCCGAGAAGTCGCAGGGGTAAGCGTGCACACTGGCGCCCCGGGACTCCAGCTCTGCGGTCACTTCCTTCAGGCGCTCAAGCTTGCGGGCACCGATCACCAGGATGGCACCGGCGTCAGCCAGCTTCTGAGCAGTCGCCAGACCAATGCCCGAGGTTGCGCCGGTCACCACGCACACGCGGCCTTCCACGGTGCCCTTCAGGGTACGGTCCTTGAACAGGTCGGGATCCAGATTCCGCTCCCAGTAATCCCAGATCACCGGTGCATAATCCGGCAGGCGGGGCACTTCAATGCCGGTATCCTTCAGCACCCGCTCGGTTTCACGGGCGTCGAAGCGGGTCGGATAGTTAATGAACGACATTACGGAGGGCGGAATGCCCATGTCGTCCAGTACCGCGGCAGTCAGACGCTTCACCGGCGGCAGGTTCTTCAGGCTCTGGCGAATGAACGGGGGAATGAAGCCGAACATGCGCGAGTCGATACGCATGCCCATCTTGGGCGCGTGACCGGCTTCGCTGAAAATATTGAGAATCTCACCCACTTTGTAGGGATCGGAATCCACCAGGTGGAAACACTTGCCGTCCTCACCCTCCAGATGAGCAATGTGGTCCATGGCGTTGACCACGAAGTCCACCGGCACAATGTTCAGCCTGCCACCCTCAATACCAACGGTAGGCACCCACTGCGGCAGGGCATGGCGGATCTTCTGGATCATCTTGAAGAAGTAATAGGGGCCGTCCACCTTGTCCATTTCACCGGTGGCGGAGTGGCCGATGACCATACCCGGGCGGTAAATGCGGAACGGCACCTTGCACTCCTGGCGCACGACCTTCTCGGATTCGTGCTTGGTGCGCAGGTACGGGTGGTCCAGCTTCTCGGCTTCCTCGAACATGTCCTCGCGGAAAGTGCCCTTGAACAGTCCGGCTGCCGCGATGGATGACACGTGATGGAAGTGCTTGGCGCCCATGGCCTCGGCGGCGTTCACGGCGGCACGGGTACCCTCGATGTTGGTCGCCTGCTGCGCCTCCTCGTCGGCGCCCATATCGTAGACAGCCGCCAGGTGGAAAAAAAGGTCGATGTTTCCCTTGAGCGACTTGAGAGTCTTGGCGTCGATACCCAGGTTTTTGCTGGTAAGGTCGCCAATCACGGCTTTTACCTGAGTGTCGTCTGCACCCCAGCGCTCACGAAGCTTGTCCAGCTTTTCTTGCGACTGTTCACGCACCAGCACGTAAACCGTGCCACCCCGTGCGAGCAGTTTTTCTACCAGAAACCGGCCAATAAATCCGGTGCCACCCGTCAGGAAATAATTCATCGATCTTCCACCCTGCCTGTTGCTCAGTTGTTGTCTATCCATGCCGGATCGCTCGACTCGCTACGACTAAAGTCGTATATCGATCCGGAAACGCCGGCATTGTACTTAATTGCAACCCTCATGTACCGAACTTTTTTAGAGTTTTTACTCTGTAAGCCCTTGTTTTTATTAGAGCCGTTACTCTAAATTCCGCACCTGCGCAGCCTGGGCGCCTGTCCGGTTCGCCGACACAATGTGTTTGAGACTAGCACAGGAATCCACCCGTGCCTGCCCCGGCAAACAATTACCACAAGGCAATGAAACACCCCGCCAGCAATGACATAATCGGGAACTTATCAGGCCTTTGGGCCTCTCTCTTTTTCGACCCCTGAACAGATTCCGGACGACCAGCCATGCAAAACGACAATCCCAACGCCGAACGTTATATTTCCATCGCCAGAGCCTGCCTGAGGGCAATCAACGACACCGCGGAGACCGCCGGGAGCCGTGAAGAGAAGATTCAGGCGGTGTACGAGGCCATCGATCAGGCTTTCCAGGCGGAATTTTCAGACTATCGGCAATCGGTGGCCATCATGGCAACGGTGCTGGAGCGCATTGCCTCCGGCCAGCTGGATGGTGAGAAAGCCGCCGACCTCGCCCGTAAAACACTTGACCAGCAGCCGGAAAGCACCCGTAACGCGCTGATGCACTGATCGTCAAACCGTTTCCGAGGACCCGAGAGAGCCTATGAGCAACCGCAACGCTTCCAGAGTGACCATGCTGCAGCCGGCAATACGCCTGGCAACCCTGCTCCTTTTCCTGTTCGCCGGCGGTTCCGCCCTGGCGGCCACGGTGCCGGAAAAGAGTCCAAACGACGACAACCAGTACCGGTTTATTGAACTGCAGAATGAACTGCGGGTGATCCTGGTGTCGGACAGTGATGCCGACAAGGCAGCGGCCTCCATGAACGTAGCGGTGGGCAGCGGTGACGACCCCAAGGACCGCGAGGGGCTCTCCCATTTTCTCGAACACATGCTGTTCCTGGGCACCGAAAAATACCCGGACCCGGGCGAGTACCAGCAGTTCATCAAGAGCCACGGCGGACAGCACAACGCCTTCACGGCTTTCCAGGACACCAATTACTTCTTCGACATCCAGGCCGAGTTTCTTGAGCCCGCTCTGGATCGCTTTGCCCAGCAGTTCGCCGCGCCGCTGTTCACTGCCGAACTGGTGGACCGGGAACGCAATGCGGTGCACTCGGAATTTAGTTCGAAGCAGAAGGACGATGGCCGGCGCTTCTACTCAGTCAAGAAAGCCGTCAGCAATCCCGACCACGCCTTCAACCAGTTTGCGGTAGGAAACCTGAGCACGCTTGAAAACACCGAGGACAACCCGCTGCGCCCGGACCTGATCGAGTTCTGGAAGCAGCATTATTCCTCTAACCTGATGACGCTGGCGGTGTACGGCCCGCAATCACTGGATCAACTGGAGGCCATGGTTCGGAGTCGCTTTGACGCCATCGAAAACCGCAACCTGGAGGCCAAACGTCACCGCCCGGCTCTGTATCAAAGCGAAGACCTGCCTGCCAAGGTGACGGTAGAGGCGCTGAAGGATGTGCGCAGCCTGACCCTGACCTTCCCGATTCCGTCCCAGCAGGACAAGTACCGGACCAAGCCCGCCAGCTACGTGGCCAACCTGCTGGGGCATGAAGGACCGGGCAGCCTGTTCGACGTGCTCAAGCGCGCCGGCCTTGCCGACAGCCTGTCTGCGGGCCTGGGCATGGATACCGGCGAAAACGCCACTCTGGAGATCAACATTGCCCTGACACCGGAGGGTCTCGAGCGCCAGGACGCCCTTCTGCCCCTGGTGTTCGATTACATTGAAAAGATCCGGACCAAAGGCATCAGCGAGCAGCGTTTCCGGGAAATGCAGAACCTGGCCCGCCTCGATTTCCGCTTTCGCGAGGAAGGCAGCCCGATCAGCGAGGTAACGCGCCTCTCCAGTTACCTGCAGGAGTACCCGCCCGAAGATATCCTGCGCGCCCCCTGGCTGCTGGAGCGCTATGCGCCTGAGCAGTATCGGGAAATCCTGGACCGGCTGGTGCCATCCAACCTGCTGGCGTTTGTCCTGGCCCCGGAACCCGGCCTGGACAATCCCAACCGCACCCAGTGGTACGAGGCGGCCTGGTCCATCGAGCAGCTGGACAGCCAGGCCCTGACAACCCAGAGCCTGCCTGCACTCGCAGAGCAGCTTCGCCTGCCCGAACCCAACCCGTTTGTTCCTGAAGACCTGGAAATGGTGGCTGGCGCCACCATGGATAAGCCGGCCAAACTCGGTTCGATAGAAGGCATGGACGTGTGGTTTGCCAGAGATACCCGGTTTGAAACCCCGAAGGCAAACGTGTTTGTTGGCCTTCGAAGCCCGGCCACCAGAGCATCGGCCAGAAGCTACGTGCTTACCCAGTTGCTGGTAGACAGTATCAACGCCAACCTCAACGCCTGGGCCTATTCCGCCAGCCTGGCCGGGCTGGATTACAGCGTTTACCCGCATCTGCGGGGCATCACCGTGCGCGTAGGCGGCTACAACGACAAACTGCACACGTTGATGAACCGCATCCTCCTGCAGCTGGCCAAGCCGGAGCTGACCGAGCAACGGTTCCGGATTGCCCGGCAGAATCTGATCGACAGCCTTCAGAACAAGGCCAAAGACCGGCCGGTGGAACAGACCTCCGAGTTTATCCAGAGCGCCCTGATCGAAGGCGTCTGGAATACTGACGACAAACTGCAGGCGGCGCAGCATGTCACCTTCGATGAGCTGGTGTCGTTCTCCGAGGAAGTGTTGTCCCAGGTGGATCCGGTGATGCTGGCCCACGGCAATCTTACCCGCGCGTCTGCCCTGAACCTGGCCCGCCAGGTTAACGCCCTTGTGCTGCGCGACAGCGAGCTGATCACCGTGGAGCGCAGCCGGGTGCGCCAACTGCCGGAGCGCGAAACCCGGGTCTCCCTCACCGTTGACCATCCGGACACCGGGTACACGCTGTATATGCAGGGTGATAACACCAGCTTCCGGGAACGGGCCCGTTTCCGGTTGCTGGCACAGATCATCAGCAGTCCCTTCTACGAGGCCATCCGCACCAACCGGCAGCTGGGCTACATCGTGTACGCAACGCCGTTCGAAATGCTGGAAACCCCGGCCCTGGGCTTCGTGGTCCAGTCACCCTCGGCCTCGCCAGAGGAGATCGACCAGGCCGTGCAGGCCTTCGCCGCCGAGTTTGAGCAAAGCCTGACGGCAATGACAGACGCGGGGCTGGCGCGGGAGAAACAGGCCGTGATCAGCAGCCTGCTGGAGAAAGATCGACAACTCGGGGAAATTTCCAACCGCTACTGGCAGGAGATCGACCGCGGCGAAACCGGGTTCAACTCGCGCGCACAACTGGCGGATGCTGTTCGGCAGGTGGGCCGCCAGGAACTCCTGACCACCTTCCGGGAGGCTGTGCAGGCAAGACTTCAGGCACTGCGGGTGGTGACCGGGGGCGAAGGCCTGAACGAAGACAAGGCCCTGAGCCAGCTGTTGGAGCTGCCACCGGTACCGGCGGGCTAACCGGCAACGCCCATCCCGAGGAATCGTTGCCAGTCCTCGGGTTCATCCACATCCCAGCGGGGCTCAAGCAAACAGTAGCTGAGCCCCGCTTTATCCAGGCGCTCGGAAGTTTGCTCAAGCACCTTCGGAGTGCCCCATTCGATGCCTTCAAGCATCCCCGCAATCACGCGGGAGGCGCCAATCAGCACATAACCGCCATCGTCCGAGGGACCCAGCACCACATCGTGATCCGCCAGGCAGGCTATGGCCTTGCGGGCGTAGTCCGGATCCACCGACGGACAGTCACTGCCCACGATCACAGCGCGGTCACATTCTGAGAGCGCTTCGCTCAGGCCGTTGTACATACGCGCGCCAAGATCGCCGCCCTGCTGGACGCCCTGGGCCAGGCCCGCCCCCTCAATCTCTTCGAGAATCGGCAGCGCCTCACTCCGTTCGCCGGGCTCACTTCCGGGCTCCCTGTCCCACCATACTTCCACCGGATACCCCGTGGTGCACAGATTATCCAGGACCGCCAGGGTCAGCTGAACATGGGCCTCAAGAGCGCCAGCGGCACCAAGCTCCGGCATCAGCCGGGTCTTGACCCGGCCCGCTTCCGGCCATTTGGCAAACTGGAGGAACACCGCCGAACAGGGACTACTCTGGGGCATGACGAACATCCGATCGATAGACTTGGGCCAGACTCTCCGGCGACTCGCCACGCCAGTAACGCCAGCGCAGACGCCACATGAGAAAAATCGTACGCCAGGCTCCGTGTTTCTGCCAGCGACGACTGTCGGTAACCACGGGCTCGCGGATACAGAAAGGCCGCGACACCAGGCACAGACGGCGGGAGAACTCCACATCCTCCATCAGCTGCAGCGCCGCAAAACCGGCCAGTGCCTCGAACACATCACGACGCACGAACAGGGCCTGATCGCCGGTGCAGATTCCGGTCAGGCGGGAGCGTTGGTTCATGAACCAGGCAATCACCCGAAATAACGGCCGCGTGCCACTCAGCCGCACATCGAACCGGCCCCAGGCCCGGCGGGATTCAAAGAAGGCCGTCAATTGCTCCAGGGCACTGGGGGGCAGGCGCGTGTCCGCATGCAGGAACAGCAGAAGATCGCCCCTCGCCACAGCCGCACCGGCGTTCATTTGCACCGCCCGGCCCTTATCGGACTGAAGCAGCCGATCGCAGAGGGGCCGGGCACGTTCGGCGGTACCGTCGCAGCTGCCGGCATCCACCACAATCACCTCATGGCCCCGGGCACGGACGGGCGCCAGGGCCTCAAGCGTGTCCACCACGGAGGCGGCTTCCATCCACACCGGCACGATCACACTTAACGAGAAAGCTTCGGACAAAACACACTCCGGGAAAGTCACCGAAACAGGGATGAACCTTGAGCCCCACGGTTCAGACCGCTATCATACCGCCCTTCTCGCGGTTTTGCCCCCGTAGCTCATCTGGATAGAGCGTCCCCCTCCTAAGGGGAAGGTAGCAGGTTCGAGTCCTGCCGGGGGTACCATCCCTCCAAACCGACGCCCCCTTCGACGACCGCTTCCATTTGACCCTATAGTTACTACAGGGTTTAAAACGTTGCCATCGCTGATTTTCCACGGGGTAACCATGCACGACCACAATCACGACCACCGCCATCATTTCGATACCCACAACCGCTCGTTCGCCCTCGCGGTTGTTCTCAACACCCTGTTCGTGGTGATTGAAGCGGTTTACGGTGTACTGTCCGGATCACTGGCCCTGGTGGCGGATGCCGGCCACAACCTGAGTGACGTAATGGGGCTGATCATGGCGTGGCTGGCAAGCTGGCTCGCCAGCAAGGCGGCGACCTACAGCCGGACCTACGGGCTCAAGAAAACCACCATCCTCGCCGCGCTGTTCAACGCCCTGTTCCTGATTGCCGCCGTGGGCGGCATTACCTGGGAGGCCATCCAGCGGCTGAGCAATCCGGCGGACGTGGCGGGCCTGACGGTGATCGTTGTTGCCGGTATCGGCGTTGTCATCAACGGCGCTACCATGCTCCTGTTCATCAAGGGGCAGAAAGGCGACATCAACATTCGAGGGGCTTTCCTGCACATGGCGGCGGATACCGCGGTCTCCGTGGGGGTGGTGATTTCCGGTATTATCCTGATGTCCACCGGCATCACCTGGATTGATCCGGTGGTCAGCCTGGTGATTGCCGCCGTGATCTTCGTGGGCACCTGGCAGTTGCTCAAGGACTCGGTCAAGCTTGCGGTGGATGCCGTGCCCAAGGGCATTGATCCCGCCACTGTCCAGGAGCGCCTCGAAAACCTGCCGGGCATTCAGTCGGTCCATCACCTGCATATCTGGCCCCTGAGCACCACCGAAGCGGCACTGACAGTCCATCTGGTGAAGCCAGACCCGGCCGATGACGACCAGGTTCTGGAGACGGCCTCAGCCATGTTGCGTCAGGAGTTCGATATTGATCACACCACCATCCAGTGGGAGCGCAACGGCAGCGGGTGTCCCAGTGGTACCCATTGTTGATGTTGATCCCGATGCGCCGGCCCGGGCCAGGGGCAATCCGGCTGGAGCTGAGACTTTTGATAGGCTACCTTCGTGGCTTGATGAATTGATGGACAAAGCATGACAGCCCTCGACTACCTGTTGCCGTACGATTTTTCGCCCATCACCGTCCTCTCATTCGGGCTGGTGCTGGTGCTGTACGGCGTGGCGCTGATTCGAATGCCCGAAACCGAGCGCCCCGGTTCCGGGCGGATTGTCACCTTTGTTCTGGGCGTGTTGCTCTGCTACGCGGTGATGCAGACCCGGTTCGACTACTACTCCCAGTACATGTTCTTCGTGCATCGCGCCCAGCATCTGGTACTGCACCATCTGGGGCCGATCCTGATCGCCCTCTCCAACCCGCTTCCAATCCTGCGCTTCTGGTCCCGGCGCATACCCGGCCCGGCCTTACCCTGGCTTCGGCCTCTGGGCTTGGCCTACCAATGGCTGCAGCACCCGGTTGTCGCGCCGGTGCTGTTTGTGGGGCTGATCTACTTCTGGCTGTGGCCACCGATTCACTTCGATGCCATGCTCAGCCGCTCACTCTACTGGGTGATGAACTGGAGCATGCTGCTGGACGGCCTGCTGTTCTGGTGGCTGATTTTTGATCCCCGCTCGCCGACCGTTACCCGCGCCCTGGGCCACGGCAAACGCATCCTCATCCTCGCCCTGGTGGCCATTCCCCAGATGATCCTGGGCGCCATGATCGTGTTCTCGCGAACCATGGTTTACGACGTCTACGAGGTGTGCGGCCGGGCCTGGCCCATGGCGCCGGAAACCGACCAACTCTTCGGCGGCCTGCTCACCTGGATACCGCCAGCGATGATGAGCATCCTGGGTATTCTGATCATTCTGAGACGGGCCATGTACGAGGATGACAGGTACAACTCGCTGGCCGCGCGACAACCGGAGATCACACGATGACGGCAGGAAGCATCCGCAGATACGCGCTAAGCCTGTGGCTGACAGCGGCCATGGCCGCACTGGTGACCCTGGCTGGCTGTTCCGACTCTGCCCGGAGCTGGAACGCCAAGGACATCAGCGGACTGATGCCTGATCTGGAATTCCAGCTGGTGAACAGCGAGGGAGAACCGGTCACTGCCGCCGATTCCGCCGGCGAGATTCGCCTGCTGTTCTTCGGATTCACGTCCTGTCCGGACGTCTGCCCTACCACCCTGCAGAAAGTCACACAGGCCACCGAGGGCCTGCCTGACCCGGTTCGAAAAGACGTACAGACACTGTTCGTGAGTGTCGACCCGCAACGGGATACACCAGAGCGGCTGCAAGAGTACGTGAATTTTTTCGGGGACCGGATTCAGGGGCTCACCGGCACCGAGCCGCAGCTGCGGGAACTGGCAAAGCGCTACCGGACCACCTTTGGCTACGATGAACCGGACGCCGAGGGCAACTACATGGTGTCCCATAGTAGCGCCGTGTACGTGTTCGACCGGGACGGTACGGCACGCCTGCTGATCCGGCCAGATGCCAGCGCCCATGAGATTCGCGAGGATCTGGAGTTGCTGGCAGCCGAAGGCTAGCCCTGCTCGTATTCGCGCACCAGCTCGTTGAGAAAATAAAGGCCTGCCGAACTCAGGAAGCAGCGGTCCGCCCCTGCCCTGAACAGCAGGTTCCGTTTCTCCAGATAATCCAGCGCCTCTGTCATTCCCTTCTCAAACCGGGCCGCCCTGAGGATGTCCTGGTATTCCTCATCGGCGGCCAGCGCCGAGAGGTCCTGCCCGTTCAAACCGGCATCGGCCCGCCCCAGGTACTCCAGGTCCCGGCCGCTGCGGGCAAAGTAGCGGCCGATCAGCAGCAACACCACCTGCACCCGGAAGGCGTTTTCATCGTGTTCCTCGCTCTCGTCGTCGCTGCTTTCCTTGAGAAAGAAGAAGGCGCCGGTTTCGTTGAACACCAGCTCGCTGCCCAGGTGCTCGTAGAAGGTCCGGAAATGCGAGAGGTGGTTGTACAACAGGTTGTAGAGCGGATTGGCCCGCAGTTCCGAGCGATTGTTGTCCCACACGTCCCGCACGATCACACGGCCGGTCTGGAACTCGCGATAAACGGCCGCGCTGTGTGCGGGCAGGATCCCGTCGAAGCTGGAAGATTTTGGTGCCTCCGGGCTGCTCTCCAACTCCACGGTTTCAGAAAATTCAGGCATGATCTGGCTCTTGTTTCGATTCGGTACGGTCGGTTTCAAGTCGACGTTTTCGGTACACAAACTGCTCGCCTTCCGGCGCCTGTTCCAGGGTTCGGAAGCGGTTGGTAGTGATCACCTGTAGCCCTTCCGGTGGCCCATTCACCAGTCGGTTCAGGGCCGCCAGCAAATCCGGGAAACGATAGCCAGGAATAAAGCCGTCCAGCCGACCGTGGAGCTCCCGCACCAGGTCCGCCGTGGGCCGCAATTCCAGGGTTTCCAGCCATCGGTACAGCTGGTTGATGCGTTGGACATCGATGCGGCTTTCCCGGCCACTGCCAGCCACTTCCTCAAGCATCGGCACTTCGGCTTTGCGACGCAGGTCGCTCAGGCGCAGATCGAGCTCGCTGAACAACAGCTGGTAGTAGCTGGACGACTCGCCAAAGGCATAGTGCTTGGGCCGCTGCTGCGCCCGCAGGCCTACCAGGAACCCGGTGCCGCGGGCAAAGTCGCCGCCCTCCAGCCATTTACGACGCAGGCTCAGAGTTTCGGTGTCATCCTTCAAGGTCCGCAGTTTGCCGTAGAAGTGTTCCATGGCGTTGTACTGGGCCATGCCCCGGCGGGTCTTGCGCAGGAAGTGCTCCACCTCCTGAGCCACCGCCTGAATGGGCTTGTACAGGGCGTTCAGGCTGATGGAAGAACGGAACAACTGGTCCGCCAGGCTGTGGTCGTCGTGGCTTTCCAGCAGGCGCACCATGGCTTCCAGGGTTTCGAACAGGTTACTGCCATCGGGCAGCCGGGTGTCCGGGTTCAGGAACACCAGCGTGGGTTTGATGTGCCGCTCGTAGAGGGTCACGATCTGCTCGAACAGGTTCTGGCGGAACTCCAGGTACTTCTCCGGTGCCCGGCTGGCATCGCCGGACAGGTCCGCCAACTGGGCGCTGATGGTCTGCATACGGAGCACGTTCTGGCGCAGCAGGCCGATCAGCTGGCTGACCCGCTCGTTGAGATCGTCCCGCAGTTCGGTATAGTCCGGGTCCGTATCGCTGAAACTGCTGGTTTCCAGGCGGTTGCGAACGTCTCGCAGGGTCACCAGGTGGCCACGCAGGCGAGCGTCGGTCAGCTCCTGGTAGAGCGAGGCGTTGCAGGCCCGCATAAGGTTGATCAGGGCGTCCTGCAACACCAGGCGGCGCTCGCCCTCGGCCTTGATGATGTCGATGATCAAGCCGCCGCGAAACAGGTTGTCGGTGTTCAGCGCCAGCCGTACTCGTTCCCGGTCGGCCCTGCCGAGGCTACGGGTGTAGTCCATCACCTCGGCCACCAGATCGCTTTCGCGGATGTACCGGGCTTCGTTGCGGTCCATGCGCTCGATCAGCCGGAACAGGATCTTCGGGTGCTCGAACAACAGTCGGGTGGTGTCCAGGGTGCTGAAGCGTTTACTCATCCACCGGCTCCAGCAGGCTGTTCTGGGTCTGATCTGCCCAGTGGCTCAGGGCCTCGCCGCCGGTAAAGCCTTCGGCGCCGCCCCAGAACACCAGCGTACGTTCCTTACTGTAGGGCCGCGCGGTGCGCATCTGCCCCACTTCCAGATGCCGGCCAATCAGGTAGATGACTTCGGCACTGGCACTGTGGGTGGCTGCCGAGAACAGGTTGAAGCCTTGCTTGCGTAATCGCTCCAACAAAGACGGCATCTGGCTGATATCCACGCTCGCCAATTCATCAAGCACCATGGGGAACGATAGCTGCACGCCCGGGTACAGCACCCGCTTGAGCAACCGGTACACCAGTTCCAGATTGATGAGGGCGGTGGTGGAGGTGGACTGGCCCTTCTTGTCCAGGTTGGCGGCGTTTTCCTTGCGGGTGCGGTAGGAAATACCGGTGATCACCTTGTCCATGGTCAGACGCTTGCTGCCGCCCTGCTCTCCGAAGAAATCCGCTACAAACACCCGCAGGCGATCGTAGAAGGCGTCGGACTGCAACTGGTTGCCATACGGGTCGATGTTGTTGGCTTCTTCCACCAGGTTGCGGAATTTCGGGTCGGTGTGAATATCCACCCGGATTTCGACCAGATCATTGATGCGCACCCCGTCCAGCTCCCGGTTGAGCTGGGCTTCAAAGCGGGCAATGTGTTCGTGGTTGGATTTCAGGGCCTGGCGGTAGCTGGCCACGGTTTCGTTGTGAATGGCCACCTGCTCTTGCAGCACCCGCCAGCGCTCGGCCATGCCAGCAAACAGGTCCGCAAGGCTTTTGAAGGTTTCGCGGATCACCGAGGTCGCCGGGCTGTCCTTCTGCAGTTCCCCCTCTCCGTCCTCGTGAATACCCAGGTATACGAACTGGCGAAGGTGGTCGAGGATGTTGCGGCGGCGCTCTTCGAGATCGTCCAACTGGGTTTGCAGGTCGTCGAAGGCGGCGGCCGATACGCGCTCGATGTCCAGCTGCTGCTCCGCTTCCACCGTTTTCAGGTGCGGGAACCGATGCTCCACGGTGCCAACGCTCTTGCTGAGGGCCGCCAGCTCGCGCTCCCGCTCCTCAATGCGGTCTTTTTCAGCCTTGGCTTTTGCCGCTTTCTGCTGCACCGCCTCCTGCTTCTCCTGCTCCAGCCGGGCCTGCTCGTCCAGCTTCACCAGCTGCTCTTCCGCGGCCTGCTTTTCCTCGGTGGCATCTCGCAGTGTGGTGGCCGCCGCCGGGTAGCGCTGGAGCGTTTCCAGGTCTTTTTCGATGGCGCGGATTTCCTTCTCTGTGCGCTCAATCAGCCGTGGCCGGTCGTGTTCCTGATTCGCGGTATCGGCCAGTTCCGAGCGCTCTTTCTCAAGCCCGTTCAACTCGCCTTCGATGTGCTGACGCTGCTCGGCAAAGTTGGTGTGCCGGGCCGGCTGGCCCTGGTACTCGGTATCAAACCAGTCAAAACCGCGCTCGTTGGGCGCAAACAGGCGGGCGAAGGCTTCAATGGTTGCCTTGCTGTCCGAATCCAGATCCTGGCCCGGGCTGGCCATCATCAGCCTCGGGTCGACAGCCCGAAGGGGCGCAGCAGTGGCTTCATCCAGCTGGTTCTGTAACTGCCATTGCTGTTTGCTTTCCCGGTCTTTCAGGCTTTCAAGCTGACGCTCCAGATCCTGCTTCTTGCGCTGAATCTGCTCCAGGCGAATCTCGGCCTGGGCGGCGCTCTTCAGGGCGGCCAGGTGGCCTTTCTTGCTTTCCAGTTCCTCGTTCTGGATCTCCGCGATCTCCTGGAGCGTCATATCGCCATACTGCGAGACCAGCAGTTCGCCGTCTTTCTGGTTCTGCTCCGCCTGTTTGATGCGTCGTTCGGCGGAGCGGATCTCCCCCTTCAAACCACTGGCTTCCTGTTCCAGCTTCTTCAGGGTCTGCAACACATGGCGCAGGGTGTCGTTCTGTTCGTTGTAGGCTTCGAGCGCCACCCGGCGTTTGGCCGCAATGTCGGCCAGTGCGGAAGTCACGCCATCGCGGAAGGCGGCGAACTCGTGCTGGCTGTACAGCAGGGTCTGGTAAGCCTGGTAGTCCCGGTTCAGCTTCTCGAACCGGGACCGCTCTTTCTCGATGCGGTTGAGCTGGCTTTGCTGCTCTTTGAGCTGATCGTGGCGATTCAGGAAATCGTCAATATTGAAATCGAAGGCGTCGTCGGCAAATTTCTTGTCCGCCTCGATGATGCTGGCCACGGCATTGGCCATGGCCTGGTCGTCGGCCTTCATTTCGAACAGCAGCAGAATCAGAGTGCGCAGGGACTGCACGCGGCGATCATCGGACTCGCCCAGGGGCAACACGGAATAGCGCACCGCGTCCGCGTTCATCAGCTCGCTGCTGTAGAGCATGGCTTTCAGTTTGGCCGGGTCGTTGACCAGTCGGGTGTCCCTGGAGAGCTTCTTCAGCGCCTCCGACAGCCGGCTGAATGAGAGTTCCGGCACCGCCTGGCCAATGCCGTCCTCGTCATCGCCGTTCCAGAACAACGGCCGAAGCTGGTCGTAGCTCACAGGCACAAAGGCCCGGCCATAGCTGAGCTGGCTGGCGTTGTCCCGGTACAGGATCTGGCAATGGGTGCCCGCCGGATTTTCCGCTTCCATAATCAGGAAGCTGAACTGGCTGGGGAAATAGTGCTGATAGCTTTCCTCGTTGGTGTAGAAACTGCCGGCGCTGGCATTGCGGAAGGCGAATTTCTTGCGGCTGTTCTTGAAGTTGTTTTCCGGGAGCAGGAACAGGCGCAGGGAATTGAGCAGGCTCGATTTGCCAAGGTTGCCGGGGCCCAGGATCAAGCCGTGGTTGTCCACCGGAATTTCCACGTAACAGAAGCCGGCGGAGTCCACCAGCACCAGGCGGCGAATGCCGAAGGTAAAGGTGCTCGCGTTCGCCTGGGTATCACTCATCCAGAATCATCTCCTGTTCCATGATTTTACCGGTAGCCCGAAAGACTTGCATCAGCGGGTGCAAAACCGAAATCTTCCGCCACTGACAGGGCTTTTGTAAACCTTGCGTTCATACCTTGGTAAACTTGCGCAAAAGTCTACAGCGTGAGGCAGATGATGTCCCTGAAATACCGAGTGATCCCCGTGACCCCCTTCGAACAGAACTGCACCCTGCTCTGGTGCACGGAAACCATGAAGGCAGCCGTGGTGGACCCAGGCGGTAATCTGGAACGCATTCGGGCTGCCGTAAAGGAAGAAGGTGTCACGCTGGAAAAAATTCTCCTGACCCATGCCCACATTGACCACGCAGGCGGCACGGCGGAGCTTGCCAAGGCCTCGGGCTTGCCCATCGAGGGGCCGCATCGCGAAGATGATTTCTGGATCCAGGGTCTGGCCATGCAGGCGCAGATGTTCGGGTTCCCGGCGCCAGAGATTTTCACGCCGAGCCGGTGGCTTGAGGACGGCGACACCGTCACCGTGGGCAATGAGGTTCTCGAGGTACTGCATTGCCCTGGCCACACGCCGGGCCACGTGGTGTTTTTCCATCGCGCCTCAAAACTGGCCCAGGTAGGCGATGTGCTGTTCAACGGTTCCATTGGCCGCACGGATTTCCCAAGAGGCGACTACAACACCCTGATCCGGTCCATCCGGGAAAAGCTCTTCGCCCTTGGCGACGATGTGCAGTTCATCTGCGGCCATGGGCCCATGTCCACATTCGGTCGGGAACGGCAAACCAACCCGTTCGTTTCCGACCACCGGGGCTGACGCGCCCAAACCGTCCTCCAACCTGGCCTGAAATCTGCATCACCTTCGGCAGAACCCGAATGTGCAACGCAGATTTCCCAGTCGCCGCAATCCGGCGCGCCGAAGGAGGAAAGCCATCCATGTCCCTACTGACGTCCCTGATCCGGGCAAGCACCCAGTTCCAGCAGGCCATGGAAAAACGCCAGGCTTCGGCCACTGGCCATGAGACCGCGCCGGACAAGGCTCGAGGCGCAAAGGTAGAGGCTGAGCCCTCACCCGGCGATGACCGATTCACGCCCTCGGAAAACAGCCAGACGGACCTGGCTCGGCTGAAAGCACGCAGGCTGGCGATGGCCGACTACAAGCAAACGGTGGGGCAGGACCTTGCCTTTGTTCGGGAAACACTGCGGCACAAACTTGCCGAGTACAACCTGCCGCCGGCAACTGCCCTGAGCGTAGCGAAGAACGATTCCGGCAGCATTGCGGTGGAAGGAAACGTTCCGGATAAAGCCCGGGGCCTGATCGAGAACGACCTCAACGTGAACCGGAGTTTCCGAGAGGCCTTCAACCGGCTGAGCATGAATGAACCCACGCTCCATTTCATGGACAACGCGCTCAAACTGAACCAGGCCTACGGCGTCAACAACCCGCTTCTGGACACCCTGATCAGCGAGAACGAACAGTTCAACGGGTTGCAGGACCTGGTGCACCGCTACGACACCCTGCGCCGCACCGCCGGCGCGGAACAGTTGGAAGCCGCGGGCAACGCCCGAAGCTACGCGTTCAACCTGAACGCCCGGGCCTGATCGGCTGGCTCACACCTCGAAGGGTGCCGGATCGCCCTTGCCAACCCGGGTGACCACCGGCACGTCCCCGGTGAAGTCCACCACCGTGGTGGCCTCCAGACCACAGAAACCGCCATCGATGATCAGATCCAGCTCGTGTTCCAGGGTATCCCGGATCTCGTAGGGATCGGTCATCGGTTCGGTTTCACCGGGCAGGATAAGCGTACTGCTCATGATCGGCTCGCCCAGTTCGCCCAACAATTCCTGGACAATGGCGTTATCCGGCACCCGAACGCCGACAGACCGACGCTTCGGATGCAGCAGCCGCCGAGGTACTTCGCTGGTCGCATCCAGAATGAACGTGTAGGGCCCCGGCGTGAAATTCTTCAGCAGCCGGTACTGGGTGTTGTCCACCTTGGCATACACCCCAATGTCCGAAAGATCCCGGCACACGAGCGTGAAGTTGTGCTTGTCGTCCAGCCGACGAATCCGCTTGATCCGATCGGCCGCCTGCTTGTCCCCCAGGTGACACCCGATGGCATAGGCGGAATCCGTGGGATACACAATCACCCCGCCCCGCCGCAGGATATCCACCGCCTGATTGATCAAACGCTTCTGCGGCGTCTCCGGGTGAATCTGGAAAAACTGACTCATCAACCCTCTCCCTGAGCGGTGCGCGCCGCCATCGCCGGATCCTTCTTGGACCCGCCCATACAATTCGGAGACTCCGGCGCCGCCTGCCCGGTCGCCTGCCACTCCTCCGGCGAATACAGATGCAGAGCCAGCGCATGCACCGGCCCGGCCAGTTCCTCGGCAAGCACCTTGTAAATCGCCTGATGCCGCCGAACCTTCATCTGCCCCTCAAACTCCGGCGACACCAGGGTCACCTTGAAATGGGTTTCCGAATTCGGCGGCACGCTGTGCTTGTGGCTCTCGTTCTCCACCTGAAGCACCTGCGCGTCAAACTCATCGCTCAATTTGGTTTCAATGGCGTTCTGGATTTTCATGTCTTGATACTCCTGCCTCTTCTTCATCAGCCACTCGGCGAATTGCACTTGGCCAGAAGCGGGTGTGAAGATGGCCGTCCCAAAAGTGTGTGTTGCCATGGATGGCAACACCAAGCCCCCATGGATGGGTTCACGGCGTCTTTTGGGACGGCCATCTTCACAGCCGCCTCCCCCAACGCTTTCAGTCTACTACACATACCGCCACCACCCGAACCTTGACACCACAAAGCCAAAGCGCCACATTCCCATCCCGATTCACCAACACCCAAACCCCATGCACCTCTACATCGCCGAAAAACCAAGCCTCGGCCGCGCCATCGCCGCCGCCCTACCCGGCCCGCACCAGAAAGGCCAGGGCTGGATCCGCTGTGGCGACGGGGAGAACGCGGCTACGGTGAGCTGGTGTATCGGCCATCTCCTGGAACCCGCCGAACCGGCCCGCTACAACCCGGCCTGGAAGAAATGGCGGCAGGAGGACCTGCCCATGTTCCCGGACCAATGGCAGGTCATGCCCAAGGACAGCGTGCGCCAGCAGCTCAAGGTGCTTGAATCGCTGATTCGCCAGGCCCAGACCATCGTGCACGCAGGCGACCCGGACCGAGAAGGCCAGCTCCTGGTGGACGAAGTGCTCCGTTATTTCGGGGCCAGCGTCCCGGTGCAGCGGATACTGATCAACGACCTCACGCCAGCGGCTGTGGCCCGCGCCATCCAGAGCCCGCGCGATAACCGGGAATTCCGGCGCCTGTCCCACTCTGCCCTGGCCCGCCAGCGGGCAGACTGGTTATACGGCCTCAACCTCACACGCTTTTACACCCTCAGCTATCAGCAACAGGGCGAGCAAGGCGTCTACTCTGTTGGCCGGGTACAAACCCCGGTGCTCGGACTGGTGGTGGAGCGGGACAATACCATCGAACACTTCCAGCCCAAGCCCTACTTTCGCATCGAGGGTAGGTTTCGGGCTCAGGAAGAAGAGGCCGACGCGCAGCCGTTCAGCGCCCGATGGCTGCCAGACGAGCAGTTCCGCGAACATCTGGACGAGGAAAACCGGATGCTCAGCCGGGAAGTCGCTGATCAGATTGCCGAGACTATCAAGAGCCGGCCCGGCACCATTACTGAATCCCGCTTCCGGGATCGCCCCGAAGCGCCGCCCCTGCCCTTGTCGCTGTCGGCCCTGCAGATTGAAGCGGGGCGACTGTTTCGAATGGGCGCCAAAGAGGTACTGGATACCGCCCAGAATCTCTACGAACGCCACCAGTTGATCACTTACCCCCGATCCGATTGCCGATACTTGCCGGAGGGCCATTACAGTCAACGCGAACAAGTGGTCGGCGCCATCGCACGGGTTGCGCCAGCCCTGAGTGACGCCTGCCAGGCAGCAGACTTTGACCGGAAAACCACCGCCTGGAACGACAAGCAGGTGGATGCCCACCACGCCATCATCCCGACCACCCGGCCCTCCGCCAACGGCAAACTGACCCTGGCCGAGGAAAACATCTATGGCCTGATCAGCCGCTACTATCTGATGCAGTTTTCCGCCGATGCCATACACCGGGAAGGCAGGCTGACCCTGCGCGTGGCCGATCATCAGTTCCGGGCCACAGAAACCGCCGTGCTGTTGCCAGGGTGGAAGGCGCTGGAGCTGAAACTCCGCGAACAGCGCTCCGAGCCCGACAAGGCGCCGCTTCCAAGACTGGAGAAGGGCGAACCGGTGTTCTGCGAGGACAGCCTGGTATCGGAACGCAAGACCCAGCCTCCCCAGCATTTTACCGACGCCACCCTGTTGTCAGCCATGACCAACATCGCCCGCTTTGTGAGCGATGCGGAGCTGAGAAAAACTCTAAGGGAAACCGATGGCCTGGGCACCGAGGCTACGCGGGCGGCCATCATCGATACCCTGTTCAAGCGGGATTACCTCTACCGGGACAGTCGGCACATCCGGGCCACCGACAAGGGCAAGGCCCTCATCGGCGCCCTGCCGGAATCGGTCAGCAAGCCCGACCGCACCGCCGTCTGGGAAGCCACACTCGAAACCATCCGGCGTGGCGAGGGCGATCCAAGGCAATTTCTTGACTCGCTCAAGCAGGAGATCCGGACGCTGATGGACCGTCCGGAGGGTCAGGCTGCTGATCCTTCAGGGGCCCCGGGCGACCTCGCCGAGACGTCTTCCCCCCACTGCCCGAAATGCCGGGCACCCATGCGCGAGCGGGACGGCAAATTCGGGCGATTTCATGCCTGTACACGCTATCCGCAATGTCGCGGCACCCGCCCACTGGAAGAAACTCGTCCCGAAGACGGAACCGGCCAGAAACCAGTACCCTGCCCCCACTGCTTCTCGCCCCTGGTGAGGCGCCAGGGGAAAAAAGGTTGGTTCTGGGGCTGCAGTAATTTTCCTGCCTGCCGACAAACAGTTGATGATGACAACGGCAGGCCGGCCCTGCGTTTACGCAAGACTACATAACGAAACTGAACCCGGATCCACATTTTGTGATAATTCGCCGACGCATTCTTATCCTGGAGACGGTCGATGCGCATTGCTCTGCTTGAAGACGAAACCGAACAGGCACAGCACATTCAGGCAATATTGTCTGAGCGTGGTCACCACTGTGACAGTTTTCCAACCGGCCAGAATTTTCTGAGCGCCGTTTTGCACAGAAGTTACGACCTGCTGATCCTCGACTGGCAGATACCAGACATGACCGGCATCGACGTTCTCGAGAATGTGCGAGCGCAGCTGAACTGGCCGATTCCGGTCTTGTTCCTGACTCAGCGAGACAGCGAGACCGATATCGTTCGGGCCCTGGACGCTGGCGCCGATGACTACCTTGCGAAACCGGCGCGGGCCGCCGAACTGGTTGCCAGAATCAATGCGCTGGCCAGACGCTCCAATCCCGACAGCGACAAGGAAGTGCTGCGCTACGGCCCTTTCGAAATCAACACCCAGCAGCGCACCATTACCTTACACGGCACACAACTGACCCTTACCGACAAGGACTTCGACCTGACCCTGTTCCTGTTCCAGAACCAGGGACGGCTGTTGACCCGGGAAATGCTTCTTGAGCGGGTCTGGGGATTGGCCAGGGATATCAACACACGCACTGTGGACACCCACATGAGCCGGCTGCGTCGGAGGCTGGGTCTAAACCCGGAAAACGGATTTCGAATCAAGACCATCTATCAGCGCGGCTACCGCCTGGAGGCGATGAAAACGCCGGCTCCCACAGCCGAGGACGGGGATCTTCAGAAGGCAGCCAATGACTGACCGCTCCACCGGGCTGTTTGCCCTGCTGCTCTCCGCCCTCATGGCACTGGGATCGGCACCTGCAGGCGCCGAGCTTTCCGTTACCCGTGGGTCAGCGGGACAGGCGGATAATGCCTCCGCCAACCAGATGCCTGAGTGGATCTACACGCTCCGTCCGGGCGAGAGCTTTCGGGAGGTGGCCGACGAGTTGCTCGCTACCGGTTACACCGGCGCGCGACTGCTGCAGTACAACAGAATCAGTAATGGAGCCGCCCTGGCTGCCGGCGACAGCGTTCGCATTCCGCTCTCCTGGCTGAAACGCCAACCGCAGCCCGCCAAAGCAACCTCCGTGTCCGGCACGGTTCAGTTAATCTCCGCCAGCACCGGGCGGAAGATGCCGCTGGACGAAAACACCCTGATCCGGGTGGGTGACGAGATCCTGTCAGCGTCCGGTACGGCAACGGTGGAACTGGCGGACGGCTCCGAGGTCCGGATTTCCCCCAACTCCCGACTCATCTTCAATCGCCTGACCCAGTACGGCAAGGCCGGCATGGTGGACACCCGACTGAGGCTCGACCGTGGCGAAGTCCACACCCGCGTAAAGCCGGTTATGGACGGCGGTGCCCGTTTTGAGATCGAAACACCCTCAGCCGTGGCCGCTGTGAGAGGCACTGTTTTCGCACTACAGACATCGAACACTGGCAGCAGTCTGCAGGTAACGGAAGGCACCGTCGATTTCGGCGCGCCCGGCAAGGTTCGCCGAATCCCGGCGGGCTACGGAGCCAGTCTGTCCACTGGTGACCGGGGTGGATTGAGCATCCGGCGGCTGCCACCGGCCCCTCAGATCAACCCCCTGCCCGCCACGCTCACCAGCCTGCCGTCGACGATGACTTGGCAGGATAGCCGGGCACCAAGGCACCGTATCGATATTTTCGAGACCGAGACCGGTCGTTGGGTGGAAAGCCGCACAACCGCCGCAAACTCGTTCGATATCGGGCTTCTGGACAACGGCAGTTACGAAATCCATCTGGCCGCACTGGACAACAGCGGCATTGCCGGTATGCCCGGCGTGGTGCCGGTAGAGGTGGATCTGCAGGCTCGCGCCGCAAGCCTCGTGGCGCCGACCGATGGTGAAACCGTGAACGACGACATGCCAGAGTTCCGCTGGCAACTCAAGGGCCAGAACGAAGTCGCCCGGGTCGAAATTGCAGAGGATCAGAATTTCAGCAACCTGATCACCACCAGCGAGTGGGCCCCCGAAAACTCTGCTCTGCCATCACGTCCTTTAGGGCCGGGCAAATATTACTGGCGGGTGGTTACCGAAGCCGGCGGTAACTCTGTGGCCACCACCGAAGCGCGCACTCTGGTGGTAAACGGCAGCCTGCCGCCCGTTCGAATTATCAGCGTGAACTACATCGACAGCCAGGTACGGGTATTCTGGGAAAAAGTGGACACCGCCACGGACTACCGGCTGCAGCTCTCTGAGGAGCCAGGATTTAACAACATCATCAAGGAAGCGACGCTCTCTGATACCACCGCAGCCTTGCGTCTGATTCCCGGAAGGCGGTATTTTGTGCGCCTGAAAGCTCTTTCTGATGGCCCTCTGGAAAGCCGCTGGGGACCCGGGAGGGAATTGTACCTGGAATAAACCGTTGATCGACCGAAACACACAGCAGGACTCATGAACCGGGATTGGCTGCCAATACGAACAACTCCCTGGACCCTGGGCCTGATCCTGCTGATGCTTGTGCTGCTGGTTCAGATCAGCGCCCTGCCGCAACGCCTGGACTTCTGGCTTTATGACCAGGCCATAACCTCTGCCCCTCCCCGAGTCTCAGACGACGTGGTGCTGGTAACCATTGACGAGCGAAGTCTGGGTCATCTTGGGCGCTGGCCCTGGCCGAGGAACCTGCATGCGGAGCTGGTCTCGAAACTCCATCAGGCCGGCGCCAAGACCATCGTGTTCGATATCCTGTTTTCCGAGCCCTCCCCCGACGACGCATTACTGGCAAAGGCGATGAGGCGGCACGGCAATGTCTTCCTTCCGGTTTACCTGTCGCCGCCGACCTCCCATTATCTCCTGCAGGAACAACTGCCTGTAGACCCGCTCGCCGGTGCTGCTGCCGGCCTGGGCCACGCTCATGTGGAGCTGGACAGTGACGGCGTGGCCCGCGGCCTGTATCTGTACAACGGAATGGGTCAGAAGCTTTGGCCCAGCCTTTCTCTGGCGGTGACCGGCGCCGAGCCGGACCAGGCATCAACGGTGGATGCGCCTGCCTATGTGAACGTCCGATCCGGATATCGAGCCGTTCCCCTTGCCGGAGGCGCGGGCTCCATTCCCGCCTATTCCTATTCGGAAGTTCTCAACCAGGCACCGGCACCGGAACTCTTCCGGGGTAAAACGGTGTTCGTCGGTGCCACCGCCGCCGGCTTCGGTGACATTCTGCCCACCCCGTTCTCCGGGTTGAGCCGGCCCATGTCAGGGGTCGAGTTTCACGCCAATGTGTTCTCTGCCCATCAACTGGGACTGCTGATCCGCACGGCTCCACCCTGGGCCGCCGCCCTGCTTACAGCCCTGACCATCCTGGTGTTGGCAGCGGTATTGCCCAGGATGCGGCCGGCACGCACCCTACTCGCCTGCGGCGCGGCGGCGCTTCTGCTCCTCGGTCTGTTTCTGTTCGGCCTGTTCAGGCTGGGCTGGTGGCTTCCGGTAGCCAACGCACTGCTGGTTCCCCTGCTGGCCCTGCCCGTTTCCAGTGGCCTACGACTGGCCATGACCAACCGCTTTCTGAACCGGCAGCTCGATGATCTTGCGAGAAGCCCCCAGGTCTCCCTCCCTGCACCAGCCGGGCGCCACCCGACCCAACTCCTGGAGCATTTCCGGGCTCTGCTGAGACCGGAAGGTTGGCTGCTCATGGAAGAGAACGACCTGCTCGCAGCCAAGGGGCTGGTCCCGGCTGACATCCCGGCTGATCTGACACCAGGCTACTGGCACCACGACAGCAACCGCAGCTGGATCCAGCTGTTACGGGGTGGCACGCGCTACCAACTGGGCCTGTTATTGGCGAACGATCTTGGTCGTGAGGCTATCCAACGCTACCTTCGCAGGCTGCGCCTTGAGGATCCGGCACTGACATCGCACGCGTCCAGGCCAAGGGAAAACATCTCAGCCCGGATCGAGCGGGTTCGTCTCGCCACCGAGCGACTCAATCACATGCAGGAGTTCATTCGCCGCAGCTTCGAGCGAATGCCGGATGGCATTATCGTGACCGACGAGCTGGGCGTCATTCGTTTCGCCAATGGCCACATTGAGGAATGGTTCCAGGAGCCGATGCCGAGCCTCGGTGGCCTGCCGCTGGTGAAACTGCTGGAGGGCCACGACCCCAGGGAGACACCGCCCTGGCATGAAACCGTATCCGACACCCTGACCCTCCAGCAGAGCCGCACAGTGGACCTGAAAATTCGCCACAAGGACTTTCTCATTCATTTTGCGCCCTTCTCCCTGCCGGATGGTGATCAGCAAGGCATCATTGCCAACATCTCCGACATCTCGGAACTCCGGGAGCAGCAGCGACAGCACCGGGAGGCGATCGACTTTATCTCCCATGATGTGCGCTCACCCCTGGTATCTCAGCTTGCGCTGATCG
The DNA here is from genome assembly GCF_900115175.1 of Marinobacter gudaonensis. Taxonomy (NCBI): domain Bacteria; kingdom Pseudomonadati; phylum Pseudomonadota; class Gammaproteobacteria; order Pseudomonadales; family Marinobacteraceae; genus Marinobacter; species Marinobacter gudaonensis. The sequence continues at coordinate 194,498 of NZ_FOYV01000003.1, read as the reverse complement.
AACAACTGAAGCGTGATCCGAGCCACATTGATCAGGAACAGCTGGACCAGTTGGGTCGACTGGCGCGGCGAAGCTATCATCTGGCCGAGGAGTTTGTTCAGTTGGCCCGTGCCGAACAATTAACCGAAACCCGTTTTTATGAATGCGAGTTTCTGTCCATCGTGGAAAACGCTCGCGATAGCGTCAGTGAACAGGGCGTTGAGAAGCAGATCCAGATCCAGCTCCATGGCTCCGAAGATCTCTGGCTGAAGGGTAACGCCGAACTGCTGGAGAGAGCTGTCATTAACCTGCTGACTAACGCCATCCAGTACAGCCCGGAAGCGTCTACCGTGAGCATTCAGGTATTCCGGGCCGGCCACCAGGCCTGCCTGACCATCGCCGACGAGGGCAGCGGCATAGATCCAGACGAGCTACCGCACCTGTTTGATCGGTACCGACGCCAGAAGCGCACTGAGCTCGCCGGCATTCACGGCACCGGCCTGGGCCTGTCGTTCGTGAAAACGGTGGTTGAAAAGCATCGGGGAGAGATTTCGGTGGCATCGAGCCCGGGGCATGGATCGGCGTTTACGTTGAAACTGCCGATCGCAAACCCTCTTCAGTAAGGCAAGCCGACCTTCAGCCGGCCTTGAATCATGAACTGATCGATTTGCTGACGACGTCGGACGGGGCGCTGATAAGACCATTAATGTCCTGCACCTGAATGGTGAAGTACCAGGTTCCAGTGGCAAGGCCGCCGATCCGGTAGGACATGTCAGCCTCGGCCGCCGCATTTTCGACCACCACTTGCTTGGTCAAGTCATCCGCATCCTGACCGTAGCGAATGACATACTTGTCCAGCTCGCCCATTGGAATGCTCTCGCCATTCACCCGGGTCAGCGGCGCTGTCCAGCTCAGAGTCGCGGCCCCCTGCCCCCCGCCGCCGGAGCCTCCGCCACCGCAGCCGGTTAAAACGATCCCTACTATACACGCGGCAATCCATGCCTTTGACATTTTAATGACGCGCTTCATATGGATTTGGAACCAAAATGTCGTCGAATTTTAAAAATTTTACAAAACAGACCGGATTATCTATGTGAAGCCCGTCATTTCCCAAGTTACGAAATTGTCAATTTCTCGTCAGGAATCGGTAAGAAAGAAGGGGAAGTGCCTGAATTATTGGGCAAATTTTTGCCCGCAAAGGGCAGAACGGGGCGCTCGACATCATACGGAAGTTTTACGGGCGCACTGGACGTTGAGATTGCATCGGAAGGCGATGTCTGAAAACAAATAAAGCCCGCTTGAGCGGGCTTTATTTCATAAATGGTAGCGGGGGCTGGATTCGAACCAACGACCTTCGGGTTATGAGCCCGACGAGCTACCAGACTGCTCCACCCCGCATCAAACTTTGCATCTCTGCTTATCGCTGATTCCGGCAAAAGGCCGGGCTCATAAACCGAAGGTCGAGACTCCCTTCGGCTTTTGCGGAATTGGGAGCCCGATGAGCTACCAGACTGCTCCACCCCGCATCAAAACTGGTTGTTGCCGGGACACCCCCGATCAACGTGCGCGTATATTAAGGATTAGACTGGAGGCTGTCAATCGATATCTTCGAAAAGGTCGGTCCTGAAAACAGGCTCGGACTCAATCGCTGGGCCACCACTGAAGGCACCCACCTGCTGACTTACCTCCTGAACCGGGCGGAAGGACCGACGGTGTTCCGGTGTCGCGCCAAGGCGGCGCAGGGCCTCCAGGTGGACAGGAGTGGGGTAACCTTTGTGCTGGGCCAGCCCGAATCCCGGGAACCGCTCTTCCAGAGCCTCCATCTCACGGTCACGGGTTACCTTCGCCAGAATGGAGGCCGCGCTGATGGCTTCAACACGGCTGTCCCCCTTGATCACCGGCTCCGACGGCCAGTGCCATTTGGGGCAGCGATTCCCGTCCACCAGAACGTACTCTGGTGGAATCGCCAGGCCACACACCGCTCGCTCCATGGCAAGCATGGTAGCCTGGTAGATATTCAGCTCATCAATTTCCCGGGCCTCGCATCGGCCAATACTCCAGGCCAGGGCCTGATCGAGAATCTGCTCATACAGGGCGTTTCGGCGCTTTTCACTCAGTTTCTTGGAATCGGCCAAACCGGCAATGGGTCTGTCCGGATCCAGAATTACGGCGGCGGTAACGACAGCACCGATCAACGGGCCCCGACCGACTTCATCCACACCCGCCAGCAAGGATCCGGTATAACGACATTCGAACGGAGGCAACGGGACCCTGGCCATTATCGCCCGTTCCTCTCAAGCAGATCGGAGATGGCCGCGGCCGCCTTTTCATCGGCATCCTGCCGGAGTGTCTGGTGTAACTCGGTAAACGCCTCTTTCAGCCGCGCTCGCTCTTCCGTGTTCTCAAGCCGCTCGAGTACGGCGGCGCCAAGACTTTCCGGGCTGGCGGCATCCTGGAGCAATTCCGGCACCAGCGGCTGCCTGGCAAGCAAATTGGGCAAAGCGACATGGGGCACTTTCACCAACCGCGAGACCAGGGCATAGCTGAGGCCGCTCAATCGGTAGCCCACCACCATGGGCTTTTTCAGCAGCATGGCTTCAAGGGTAGCAGTACCGGAGGCAAGCAGCACCACATCAGAGGCGGCCATCACATCCCGTGAGCGGCCCCGTACGATGATGACAGGCAACTTGACAGCGAGTGCGTCCACCAGGGCCCGCACCTGCTTCTCACGTTCCCGGTTCACACAGGGAATCACCAGCTGCAGGTCTGGCCGCTTTTCCTGAATCCAGCGGGCCGCCTCCAGAAACAGGGTGCCCAGCCGCTCCACCTCACCGGCGCGACTGCCAGGCAACACCGCCAGAACCGGCGCCCCGGGATTCATGCCCAAGGAGGCTCTCATTGCCAGTGTGTCCGGCTCCATGGGAATCCGGTCAGCGAGCGGATGCCCCACAAACGCCACAGGCACCTTGTGCTCCTCGTAGAATCGGGCTTCGAACGGAAACAGGGTCAACATCAGATTCACGGATTTCGCAATCTTGAAAATCCGCTTCTGCCGCCAGGCCCATACCGACGGGCTCACATAGTGGACAGAGAGAATGCCGGCCTCGCGACAGCGCCGCTCTATGGCAAGCGTGAAATCCGGGGAATCGATGCCGATGACGACGTCAGGTGGCGTGGCAAAAAAATAGTCCAGCAACCGGGCACGAATGCTGAACAGCTCCCTGATGCGACCGAGCACCTCCACCAGCCCCATCACCGAAAGCCGCTCCATTGGCACCAGGGAATGGAAGCCCTCGGCCACCATCTCGTCGCCCCCTATGCCGACAAAACGGGCGTTGGGAAAACGCTTACGGAGAGACCGGATCAGGCCGGCACCGAGGATATCCCCCGATGCCTCACCGGCAATCATGCCAAACGTCAGCTTACTCTGGCTAATAGTTGCTTGAGTCGGTTGTGTCACCAACGGGCTCCCGCCGGGTTAGCGGATGATGCCGCGATGCGCTCCGCGCAATGAGTCGACAAGGGGTCGAATTTCTGCAACATCGGCAAAGGACTTCTCAAGTTCCTCGACGGCCTGTTCGGTGGTCAGCCCCTGACGGTAGATAACCTTGTAGGCCCGGCGCAACGCCAGCAGCACTTCCGGGCCGAAGCCACGGCGCTTCAGTCCCTCCACATTCATGCCATGGGGCTGCGCCGACTGGCCACTGGCCATGACATAGGCGGGGATATCCTTGAGTACGATGCTGCCACCGGCCGCCATGCTGTGGGGACCAATATGACAGAACTGGTGCACCATGGTGCCACCACCAAGGATGGCATAGTCACCGACAGACACATGGCCAGCCAGGGTGGCACAGTTCGCCAGAATGGTGTTATCGCCCACAATGCAGTCGTGGGCGACATGCACGTAAGCCATAAGAAGATTGCCGCTGCCGATGCGGGTTTCACCCCGGTCCTGCACAGTGCCACGGTGAATCGTGCAGTTTTCGCGGATTACGTTATTATCTCCGATCACCAGCGTGGTTGGTTCGCCGGCGTATTTCTTGTCCTGACACTCTTCACCAACGCTGGAAAACTGGAAAATCCGGTTGTTCCTGCCAATGACCGTCGGCCCCTTGATCACCACATGGGAGAGGATTTCGGTACCATCGCCAATTTCCACGTCCGGGCCAATATAACTCCAGGGACCAACGGTAACGTTGCTTCCCAGTTTGGCTGACGGGTCCACAATTGCCTGAGGATGGACACCCGACCAGTCATTTGTCGCCATCAAACTTCTCTCTCAGCGGTAAGAATCTCTGCCACGCAGACGACTTCTCCGTCGACCAGCGCGCGACAATCGAATTTGTAGATGCCTCGTTTCCCGGAAATGAATTCCGACTCCATACAGAGCCGGTCACCGGGCAGCACCGGGCGCTTGAAGCGCGCCTTGGTTGAACCAGCCAGGTATTGTACCACGCCGTCCGAGGGTTTCCGGCCGACCGTCACAAACCCGAGAATCCCTGAAAGCTGGGCCATCGCCTCAATGATCAGCACGCCGGGCATGATGGGGTTGTTTGGAAAATGGCCCTGGAAGAACGGCTCGTTGAACGAAATATTCTTGTACCCCTTGATCGACACGCCTTTTTCGACCTCCGTTACCCTGTCCACCAGAAGGAACGGATATCGATGCGGGAGGTACTCCAGAATTTCGTCAATCTTCATCATGTTGATCGGCCTCAGCCCTTAATTTTCTTTTCCAGTTCTTTCACACGGCGCGCCAGCACGTCCAGCTGGCGGAAACGAACGGCATTCTTTCGCCATTGACGGTTGGTATCGGCACTGGTGCCGGAAGAGTACACGCCTGGTTCGCGAATATCGCCAGTCACCAGGGTCATGCCGGTCAGGTGCACGTGGTCTGCAATCTCAAGGTGCCCGGCAACGCCCGACGCCCCACCGAAGACACAGTGGCGCCCGATGCGGGTACTACCGGCAATGCCCACCATCGCCGCCATGGCGCTGTGGTCACCGATGCGTACGTTGTGGGCCACCTGGATGAGGTTGTCGAGCTTGACCCCATCTCCGATCACGGTGTCATCCAGGGCGCCACGGTCAATTGTAGTGTTGGCGCCAACTTCGACATCGTTACCCAACACCACCCTGCCCAGCTGGGCAATTCTCTGCCACGCGCCTTTTTCGTTGGCAAACCCGAACCCGTCGGAGCCAATCACCGCGCCGCTGAGGATATGACAACGTTGGCCAACGACTACATCATGGGCCAGGGTAACGCGCGGCCGAATTACGCTACCTGCACCGATGCGGGTTCGGGCGCCCACCACGGTGCCCGCGCCCACCACGACTTTCTCACCGATGCTTGCCTCAGCTTCCACGACCACATGAGGGCCAATGCTCGCGTCGTCGGCGATGGTGGCTGTTGGGTCAATCACGGCCGTCGGGTGGATGCCGGCAGATGCCACGGGAGCCGGGTCGAACCAGTGACTCAGCCGAGCATACCCAAGGTACGGGTTATCCAGTAACAGAACATTGGTGGGAACATCCTCGGCAGAGGCAGGTGAAATGATCACCGCAGAAGCACGGGTCTCAGACAGGTACTTGCCGTAGGAAGGGTTGGCCAGAAAGCTGATCTGTCCGGGGCCTGCAGCTTGCAGCGTGGCCAGACCCGAAACCCGGATGTCGGGATCGCCCCGAAGCTCCGCACCGAGGGCGCTGGCGACATCTCCCAGGCGATACGTCCGATCTTTCATCATGCACTCTCCAGCCACATTCCTGTCGACCCTCTGGGCGTCAGGATCAACGGTTCAGTTTGTCCAGAAGCTGGGAGGTCAGATTCATTTCCGGCTTCACGTAAACCACCGCTTCGCTGGGCAGGATCAGGTCCAGATCGTTCTCTTCGAGCAGCTCCTTTACAGCGGCGTCTACCTCGGGCCGGGCCTGCTCCAGGAATGCCTGCTTGCGCTGGTTGACAGTCGAGTCGAGGCGTTGCTTCAGGAAGTTGAATTCCTTGACCTTTTCCTGGAACTCGCTGGCCAGCTTGTTACGCTCACTTTCATTCATCATGGCACCGTCTTTCTCCAGGCGCTCCTGCAGTTTGCGCGCGGCTTCCTGGGCTTCACGCACACGAGCTTCATCCCCGGCGAAGTCTTTCTGAAGCGTTTCACTGAAGGCCTTGGCGTCGTTGGAGGAAAAAAGCGCCTGGCGCAGATCGACAACTCCGATCCGGGTCTCTGCCATGGCCGGCGACGCCATCGCCATAACCGCTGCAGTGATGATCAAAAGGAATCGGGACATTGGTTTTCTCCTGGTTTTCATCCGTAGGTTGTTATTATCCATGCTTTAGAAGGTCTGGCCCAGCGAGAACTGGAACACCTGGGTATCGTCGCCCGCCTTGTCGTTCAGCGGGTACGCCAGACTGAAGGCCAGTGGGCCAACTGCGGTAATCCACTGGAAACCAACACCGGCCGCCGTCCGGATCTCACCGAGTTCAGGATCGAAACCACGGGCGGTATCAAAGACCTGACCGGCATCCAGGAAGAACGACGTCCTCATGGACCGAGTGTCACCCGCAAACGGTGTCGGGAAGATCAGCTCCAGGCCACCCTCGGTGAGCAGGTTACCACCGAAGGGGTCCGGATCAGAAAGGTCGTTGGGGCTATTGGTCGCCCTCAGGCCCAGCGAGTTGGCCTCATAGCCACGAACAGATCCGTAGCCGCCAGTGTAAAAGTGCTCGTAGAACGGCATCTGGGTGCGATCACCATAACCGTCGCCATAGCCGATTTCCGACCGTGCCCGGAAAACCCAGCGGTTGTTATCCGTAATCGGGAAATAGAAATCGGTCTTGTGAGTGGCCTTGTAGAACGTAAGGTCGCTGCCCGGCACCGCCACATCCAGCGACAGTGAATGACTGTAGCCGTCGGTGGGAAGAACCCCGCGGTTCAGGGTACTGCGACGCCAGCTTCCGAACAGGAAATAGTTGGTGAAAGAGTCACCTTCCTCATCGATGAACTCGGTTACCTCCTGTGAGGTGAACAGGCCTTCCTTGATATTGGACTGGGTAACACCCGCACCAAAGTTCAACCGGGTAATGCTGTCTATCGGATAGCCGAAAGTTACCCGGCCACCGTATTCGTCGAGCAGGAAGGAGGAAATATCCTCTTCCTCATAGTCGGTTTCCCGGGCAAAAAGGCTGAAGCCACGGCTCACACCATCCACCGTGTAGTAGGGGTCGAGATAGGAAATGTTGGCACTCTTGACCGAGTCGCTGACATTCACCCCAAAGGAGACCCGTTTGCCGGTGCCGAAGAAGTTGTTTTCCGACACGTTGGCCCCGAGGATGACGCCGGAATCCTGGGAAAAGCCCACGGAGGCGGAGAGACTGCCGGTCGGCTGCTCTTCCACGGAATAGTTCACATCCACCAGATCATCCGTACCCGGCACAGGGACCGTATCGACGTTGACAGTCTGGAAAAAGCCCAGGCGCTCGAGTTTGGTCTTGGAGAATTCAATCCGGTCCGAGGAAGCCACACCCCCTTCCATCTGGGTCATTTCCTGACGGAGAACATCATCTCGGGTGGAAACGTTGCCCTCGAAGTTGATACGGCGCACATAGGCGCGCTTGCCGGGCTCTACAAAGAAAGTAACCGCCGCAGTGTTGTTCTCACCCGGCTCCGGTACCGCGTTGACATTGGCAAACGCATAGCCCTCGCGACCAAGCCGGAAGGCCAACGCCTCGGAAATCGCGGTCATGCGGGAGCGGGAGAACACATCGCCCTCCTCCACCGGAATCAGGGATCGCAGTTCTTCCTCGCCGACAATCAGTTCGCCCCTGAGCCGGATCTCGGAAATGGTGTACTGCGGCCCCTCGTTGAGGGCTATGGCGATAAACACCTTCTGCTTGTCCGGGGAAATGGACACCTGGCTGGACTCGACGTTGAAATCCAGATACCCGCGATCCAGATAGAAGGAACGCAGCGATTCCAGATCGCCGCTCAGACGTTCACGGGCGTATTTGTCGGAGTTGGTGATCGAGTTCCACCAGCTGGTGGTCTCAAGCTCGAATAGCCCCTTCAGTTCCTCGTCGGTGAAGTCCCGGTTGCCGATCAGGTTGATGTGATGAATGGCGGCCACGGAGCCTTCATTAATCTCAAGACGGATTGCAACACGGTTACGGGGCAGCTCCTCAGCCGTCGCCTTCACTCTGGCGTTATAGCGGCCCTGGGCGATGTAGGAGCGCAGAATTTCCAGTTCCAGGCGTTCCAGGGTGGCGCGCCTGAATACCTGGCCTTCCTGCAGTCCGGCGCCGGCCAGCGCATCCATGAGCATTTCGGTTTCGATATTCTTGTTGCCCTCGATTTCGATATCGCTGATAGAGGGCCGCTCGCGCACCGTCAATATGAGAACGCCCGCATCCCGACTCGCCTCTATATCGGTAAAAAGCCCTGTTCTGAACAGGGCCTTTATGGCATCGGCCAGCTCGGTTTCATCCAGCTGTTCGCCAATGTTCACCGGGAATGCGGAAAATACCGTGCCTGCAGAAACCCTCTGCAAACCTTCAACTTCAATATCCGAAACGGTGAACTGATCGGCCATGGCCGACATCGGAACGGACACTGCCGCAGCGAGGCCGACGGCTACACCTAGAAGAGAACGTCTCATTCAAATATTTCGCCTGGTTAATGCGCGTAAGGAGCTCGCAATTCTCACAACCGCATCAGGTCGTTGTAAAGAGCAAACACCATTAATGTGAGGATCATTGCCATACCGATTCGTAATCCGAACGCCTGGGCCTGCTCGGACAGCGGCTTCCCACGGAGCGCCTCAATGGAGTAGTACACGATGTGACCACCATCAAGCACTGGCACCGGCAGCAGATTGAGAATTCCCAGACTCACACTCAGGTAGGCCAGAAACCGCACGAAGTCCTCAAACCCGGAACTGACGCTGGCCTCGGCTACCCGGGCAATGGTGATCGGCCCACTGAGGTTGTTGGGTGAAAGCAGCCCGGTGATCATTTTCTGGATGGCCACCAGAGTGAGCCGCGTGTCGGCCCAGGTCTCACTCAGGGCAACCGGCAAGGCCGCAATCGGACCATAGCTGACGTCCCGCAGCACGTCCTCGGGCCAGGTTACCGCCTCGACGCCTGCGCCAATAAAGCCGATTGTCTCGCCTCCCTCTTCAGTTCGGGCTTCCGGCGTCACCTGGAACACCCGCTCCGAACCGCCTCGATCCACGGTGATCTGCAGCGTCTGCCCCGGGGCATTGCGAACGCGCTCCACCAGATCAAACCAGCTACTGACGGGCTCGCCTTCCACCGCCAGCACTCGGTCTCCTGTCTTCAGGCCGGCCGCCTGGGCCCTGCCGTCATCGGAAATCTGGCCGAGCACCGGTGGAATCGCCGGACGCCAGGGAGTAATGCCGAACTCCGCCAGCGGATTGGGCGTGTCTTCACTCAGTCGCCATCCATCCAGTGGCCCACTCACGGTTCCACGAGCGCCATCGTCGGATACGCTGAGGGCGATCTGCCCATGTTCGCCCGTGCGCTCGAGAATACGCATATTCACATCGCGCCAGGAGGACACCCGATGTCCGTCCACGGAGTGGATTTCCATGCCCTCCTGCAACCCGATGCGCTGGGCAACGCTGCCATCAGCAACCTCGCCAACAATGGGAGCAACGTGGGTAACGCCAACCACGCCCAGCAACCAATAGGCCGCGATGGCAAACAGGAAATTGGCCACAGGGCCCGCCGCCGCGATAGCAATGCGCTGCCCCGGAGTCTTGGAGGTGAAGGCCTGGTCGCGGAGCTCCTCCGGAACAGGACCTTCGCGCTCATCCAGCATCTTGACATAACCACCGAGCGGAATGGCCGCAACCGCAAACTCGGTGCCATGCCGGTCGTACCAGGAAAACATGGGCTTGCCGAATCCAACGGAGAAGCGCAATACCTTCACCCCACACCGCCGGGCCACCCAGAAGTGACCGAATTCGTGCAAGGTCACCAGGATGCCCAGGGTCAGCGCAAGCGCAAGAACGGTTTCGATAATCTGCATAATCTTTCCGATTGATGGCTTCTGCAGCGCGCTTTTATGCTGCGACTCTCAGACAGTTAACAACCCTATCTGTTCCCGGGCACGGATACGCGCCTCGGCGTCCCTGGCAAAGATGATGTCAAAACTGTTGGCCGGCTCGACGGCAATCGCTGCCAGTGTTCGCTCTATGATAACGGGGATATCCGCAAAACACAGGTCGCCTGCCAAAAACGCGGCAACCGCCACCTCATTGGCAGCGTTCAGCACCGCCGGTGCGGTACCGCCCGCCTCGAAGGCCTCGGCCGCCAGCCGCAGGCAGGGGAAACGCACCAGATCTGGCCGCTCGAAATGGAACCGCCCAATGGCAAACAAATCCAGAGGCGCCACGCCTGCGTCAATGCGTTCGGGCCAGGCCAGGCCGTTGGCAATCGGCGTTCTCATGTCCGGACTCCCCATCTGGGCCAACACCGAACCGTCGGCATACTCCACCATCGAATGAATGATACTTTCGGGGTGAACGTGAACCTCTACGTTGCGGGGTGTGGTATTGAACAGCCAGCAGGCCTCGATCAACTCAAGACCCTTGTTCATCAGCGTGGCCGAGTCCACGGAGATTTTCTGCCCCATGGACCAGTTGGGATGCGCACAGGCCTGGGCCGGAGTAACCGACCGCAACCGCTCGGCGCTGAACTCGCGAAAGGGTCCGCCCGAGGCGGTCAGAAGGATCCGGGTAATACCAGCACCCTCCGGATCCCTCACCTTGTCCGCCGGCATGCACTGGAAAATGGCGTTGTGTTCGGAATCAATGGGCAGAAGTTCGGCGCCGGAGGCGGCCACCGCATCCATAAACAGCTTGCCCGACATTACCAGGGCTTCTTTATTGGCCAGCAGCACCCGCTTGCCCGCCCGTACCGCCGCCAGCGTGGGAGACAGGCCGGCAGCACCGACGATCGCAGCCATCACGGTGTCGGCTTCCGGGGCCGACGCAACTTCACACAGACTCTCCTCACCGCCCAGCACCTGAATGTCAGGCACGTCGGCGAGCAGAGCGGCCAGGGTTTTCGCAGCCTCGGGACAGGCCATGACGGCTACCTGCGGGCGAAACTCCCGACACAACACCGCCATTTCGTCGGCACGGGTGTTCGCAGTGAGCGCATGGACGGTAAAGCGCTCCGGATGGCGACGAACGACATCCAGCGTGCTGAGTCCGATGGAGCCCGTGGCCCCCAGAAGACTGATTCGGCGAACGACCATAGTCACCACTGCCCGGCTGACAGCCAACCCAGTTTGGTCACGATGAGCGCAAACACCGGAATAGCGGCCGTCAGGCTGTCAATTCGATCCATGATCCCGCCATGGCCGGGCAGCAACTGGCTGCTGTCCTTGATCCCGCGATAGCGCTTGAGCATGCTTTCAAACAGATCCCCAAGGACCGACACCAGACCGGTCGCAAGACTTGCAATCACCAGCAAGAAAATCTCGGAGAGTCCGGCGGAGGCGAGGAAACCGATCAACAGAGCAAACAGGCCAACTGCAAGAAGCCCACCCCAGACGCCGGCCCAGGACTTACCGGGGCTTACCCGGGGCGCCAGTTTGGCCTTGCCAAAAGCCCGGCCCGCAAAATAGGCGCCGATGTCGGCTACCCAGACCACGCAGAACACGTACAGGATCAGCAGCAAGTTGCTACTGCTGTCACCGAACTGAAAGCCACCGGTGCGCATATGGTTGAGCCCGACCCAGGCCGGCACAAGCACCAGCAGTCCCATGGCCGCCCTGACCGGCAGACTGCCCCATCGCTCAGAGCCGGCCGGATAGCTGCGCACAAGAAGGAAACACACCAGCCACCACACCAGCGCCAGCCAGAGCACGACTTCAAAAGGAACGTTCAGCAGGGCGAACAGGATTGCCGCCGTTATCAGGGCGTAGACTACCCGGCCGGCGCCACTGCCCACGCCTGCCATGTTCGCCCACTCCCAGGCGCCAACGGTGATGATGGCACCCGTGAACAATGCGAAGCCCAGAGGCGGAAGGAAAAAAATCCCGCCAATTGCGATCGGGGCGAGGACCAGTGCAGTGATAATTCGGGTTTTTAACACGAGTAAAGTCGCTATCGTTCGTTATTGTTGTAGAGCCTTGGCGGCGATCTGATCGTCCGTCTGGCCAAAACGGCGCTGCCGACCGGCGTATGCCTCCAGCGCCTTGCGCATTTCCTCATGCTGGAAGTCTGGCCAATAGACCGGTGAAAAGTACAGTTCCGTATAGGCGAGGTGCCAAAGCAGGAAATTGCTGATGCGCTGTTCACCAGCGGTGCGGATCATCAGGTCAGGTACCGGAAGATCGCCGATACTGACGTGTTGCTGAATCAGGTCGTCGGTGATATCGGAAGGCTCGATCTGCCCTGCCCGAACCTTCTCGGCTATCTGGCGCGTGGCCTGGCTGATGTCCCAATGTCCGCCGTAGTTGGCGGCGATGACCAGCGTCATCTGAGTGTTGTTGCGGGTCAGTTCTTCTGCCGCCGCCATATGCTCCTGAAGCGTGGGACTGAAGGCCGAACGGTCACCGATGATACGAAGACAGATGTTATTGCGGTGGAGCTTGCGAACTTCGCGCTCCAGCGCCAGCAGGAACAATCTCATCAGCGCCGAGACCTCGTCCTTCGGCCGGCGCCAGTTCTCGCTGGAGAAAGCGAACAGGGTCAGCACTTCAACGCCTGCACGGGCACAGGTTTCCACAACCGCCCGGACAGCATCCACGCCGGCCTTGTGGCCTGCTACACCCTTCAATCGGCGGGCCTTGGCCCAGCGATTGTTACCATCCATGATTATGGCCACATGCCGGGGCCGACTGTCTGCCGACACCGGAAACTCTGCGGATACCGTTCCCGTCATGAAATCCCCTGTGCGGCCGGGACAGCTTGCCCTCCCGGCCAATCAGTTCGCTTGCAAGTGAACCCGGCGGGTCAGACCGCCATCAGGTCCTCTTCTTTGGCCTTGAGCATTTTGTCCACTTCCGCGATGTAGCGGTCAGTGAGCTTCTGGATCTCATCCTCACCCTTGCGCTCGTCGTCCTCGGTGATTTCCTTTTCCTTCAGCAGTTCCTTGATCATGCTGTTGGCATCACGACGGGCGTTACGGATAGAGACCCGACCGTGCTCGGCATCCGCCTTGGCCTGCTTGACCATTTCACGGCGGGTTTCTTCCGTCAGCATGGGCATCGGCACGCGGATGATGTCACCGCTGGTGGCCGGATTGAGCCCCAGATCAGACATCATGATCGCTTTCTCAATGGTGGGCACGAGGTTCTTCTCCCACGGCGATACCGTGAGGGTACGATTGTCCTCGATGTTAACACTGGCCACCTGCTTGAGCGGTGTTTCCTGGCCGTAGTAATTCACCATGACGCTGTCCAGGATGGACGGATGCGCGCGGCCGGTCCGGATCTTGTTGAATGCCGAATGCAGAGCGTCCAGGCTCTTCTTCATCTTTTTCTCGGCTTCTGCTTTGATGTCGTCAATCACTTCATCATCCTCGATTCGTTCGTCAGTTCATTCGCTGATCAGGCTGCTGCATCGGACAGCCGTTTTATTCAATCAGTGTACCTTCTTTTTCGCCGGTTACGATGCGGGTCAGAGCGCCCGGGCGGTTCATATCGAATACCCGCAGGGGCATGCCATGATCCCGAGCCAGGCAGATAGCGGTCAGATCCATCACCCCGAGCTTCTTGTCCAGCACCTCATCGTAGGTAAGGTAATCGTATTTCTCGGCACTGGTGTCCAGATGCGGATCGGCTGAGTATACGCCATCCACCTTGGTGGCCTTCAGTACTGCGTCCGCCTCGATCTCGATACCCCGCAGGCAGGCCGCGGAATCCGTGGTGAAGAACGGGTTGCCGGTACCGGCACAGAAAATCACGACATCGCCGTCCTTGAGGTCACGAACGGCGCGCCTGCGGTCATAGTGCTCAACAATCCCGCTCATGGGAATGGCCGACATTACACGGGTACGGATGTTGGAGCGCTCCAGGGCATCGCGCATGGCAAGACCATTCATGACCGTTGCCAACATGCCCATGTGGTCGCCGGTCACCCGGTCCATGCCGGCGGCGTTCAGGGCCGCACCGCGGAACAGGTTACCGCCACCGATAACCAGGCCAACCTGCACACCGATGCCGATCAGCGCGCCGATTTCAAGGGCCATGCGGTCGAGAACTTTGGGATCAATACCGAAATCGTGTTCCCCCATCAGGGCCTCGCCACTGAGCTTGAGTAGAACACGCTTGTATCTGGGCTGGGTTTTCGATGAAGTCGGCATGATGATCCCCTTGTCGTCTGTTGGCTGCGCTCCGGCGTGGTATCCGTTGCAGGCTTGTATCTGACATACTCCTCCCAAAAAGGGGTATCTCAGATACAAGCCCGCCACGAGAGCCGGAACACCCGGCTAACGTGGCAGACTCAGGTGACGCAGCAAGCCCGAAGACCCGCTGCGCCAGAACGAAGGATCAGGCCTTGCCTGTGCCAGCTGCAGCAGCAACCTCGGCAGCGAAGTCCACCTCTTCCTTCTCGATGCCTTCACCCACTTCCAGGCGAACAAACCCAACCAGCTCACCGCCGTTGGACTTGATCAGCTCGCCCACGGTCTGGTCCGGGTTTTTAACGAAAGGCTGTTCAACAAGGCTGTTCTCCTTGAGGAACTTCTTGATGCGGCCGCCCATCATCTTCTCGACGATCTCGGCAGGCTTGCCTTCCATATCCGGCTGGGCCTTGATGACTTCTTTCTCTTTCTCGAGCTCTTCAGCCGGCATATCTTCCGGCTTGCCAACACGCGGGTTAACAGCCGCAGCGTGCATGGCGATGTCACGAGCCACCTCAGGATCGCCAGCGGTCAGAGCCACAACGGAAGCGATCTTGTTGTTGCTGTGCACATAGCCACCAACAACCGGACCTTCAACCTTGACGATGCGACGTACGGTGATGTTCTCGCCGATCTTCTGTACCAGCGCCTCGCGCTTGCCTTCCAGATCACCATCCATCAGTTTGGCAACGTCGGTTTCGCCCTTGCTGAAAGCAACGTCCAGCACTTCATTGGCGAAGTTCAGGAAGTTGTCGTCACGAGCAACAAAGTCGGTCTCGGAATTCACTTCCAGAATGTAGGCCACGGTGTTGTCGTCGGAGATCTTGATCAGTGAAGCGCCTTCAGCGGCAGTACGGCCAGCTTTCTTGGCGGCCTTCAGACCAGAAGACTTGCGCAGCTCTTCGATTGCCGCGTCAACACTGCCCTCGGCTTCTACGAGCGCCTTCTTGCACTCCATCATGCCAAGGCCGGTACGCTCACGCAGCTCTTTGACCATTGCAGCGGTAATTGCAGCCATGTTCAATCCTCTCAACTGTTCCGAATTCGGTGGGAAGGAGCGCCCGCAACCACCGCGAGCGCACCTCAGATCTTCAACGTGAAGGTAAAGCGTTACTCAGCGGCCGGAGCAGCGCCCTCAGCGTCTTCGCTGACTTCAACAAACTCGTCAGCACCGGCACCGGCAGACTGGGCTGCTTCGATGCAGGTATCAGCAACGGCTTTCACGTAAATCTGGATCGCACGGATGGCGTCGTCGTTGCCCGGAATGATGTAGTCCACGCCGTCGGGATCACTGTTGGTATCGACAACACCGATCACCGGAATGCCCAGCTTGTTGGCTTCCTTGATGGCGATGCGCTCGTGATCCACGTCGATCACAAACATGGCGTCGGGCAGGCCACCCATGTCCTTGATACCGCCGATAGAGCGCTCAAGGCGGTCCATTTCACGGGTGCGGTCCAGGGCTTCTTTCTTGGTCAGCTTGTCGAAGGTACCGTCCTGGCTCTGAGTTTCCAGGTCACGGTAGCGACGGATGGACTGACGAATGGTCTTGTAGTTGGTCAGCATGCCACCCAACCAGCGGTGGTTCACGTACGGCTGGCCAGCACGCTCAGCTTCTTCCTTGATGATCTTGGCGGCGGCACGCTTGGTGCCAACGAACATGATCTTGTTCTTGTTCTCTGCCAGCTGCTGAACGAACTTCAGCGCGTCGTTCATGGCAGGAACAGTCTGCTCGAGGTTGATGATATGAATCTTGTTACGGGCGCCGAAGATGAACTTCGACATTTTCGGGTTCCAGTAGCGGG
Organism: Marinobacter gudaonensis; assembly: GCF_900115175.1. Lineage (NCBI taxonomy): Bacteria > Pseudomonadati > Pseudomonadota > Gammaproteobacteria > Pseudomonadales > Marinobacteraceae > Marinobacter > Marinobacter gudaonensis. Next base: position 178,340 of record NZ_FOYV01000003.1, on the reverse strand, counting down.
TCTGGTGACCGAAGTGAGCACCTGCCTTCAGCAGGTCACGCATATTTACCTGAGCCATGATAGTTACCTTCTTTAGCTTCGGGTTAGTCCTCCACGTGTCCGATCATCCCAACCTGACTCCTTGAAACCAGAAGCAGGCACCCTGGGATAACGTGTCGACACGTGTGTGAATTTGCCGGATTCGTTTCCAGCGGGCGCGTTTATACCATAATCGGCCCATCGGACGCCATTATTTTTGCGCGTCCGCTTCCTTGTACCCGGGCAGCAGGCCCCTTAAAATGCCGGTTTGACACACATCGACGGGAAACCCAATGCAGGTATCGATCAAGACTCCGGAAGAAATCGAAAAGATGCGCGTTGCAGGTCGTCTGGCGGCCGACGTTCTTGAAATGATCGGCGAGCATGTGAAGCCGGGCGTTTCTACCGAAGAACTGGACCGGATCTGCCACGACTATATAGTCAACGAACAGAAAGCGATTCCGGCGCCGCTGAACTACAAAGGGTTTCCAAAATCCATCTGCACCTCGGTGAATCACGTCATCTGTCACGGCATCCCGTCCGAGAAGAAAATTCTGAAGGACGGAGACATCCTGAACATCGACGTCACCGTAATAAAGGATGGTTACCACGGCGACACCAGCAAGATGTGGATTGTCGGCAAGCCCAAGCCAGGCACCGAGCGCCTGATCCAGATCACGCAGGAGTGTCTTTACAAGGGCATCGAACTGGTGAAGCCGGGCACACGACTGGGCGATATTGGCCACGTCATTCAGCAGCACGCCGAAAAGCATCGTTATTCGGTTGTGAGGGACTACTGCGGCCATGGTATTGGCGCTGTCTTCCACGAGGAGCCCCAGGTGATGCATTACGGCAAACCCGGCACCGGCATGGAGCTGAAGGAAGGCATGACCTTCACCATCGAGCCGATGATCAACCAGGGCAAGTACCAGACCAAACTGCTACCCGACGGCTGGACAGTGGTAACCAAGGACCACAAGCTTTCAGCACAGTGGGAGCACACCATCCTTGTGACCGCAGACGGCCACGAGGTTCTGACCAAGCGAACGGAAGAATCCTTCTAAGTGGACCTGAGCGAGCTGGAATCCCGCATCAGTAACGACCCCTCTCCGGTAAAGGCGGCACGTGAGCTATTAAAGGAGAGATACAATGCGGATGCCGAGGCGTTCCGGCAGGGTGCGGATGTCCGTGCCCTTGTCCACTCCCGGGCCGACACCGTCGACACCGTGCTTCGGCTGATCTGGAACCGCTACCCCTTTGCCCAATCCTCCGACATCGCCCTGATTGCCGTCGGTGGCTATGGCCGGGGAGAACTGCACCCCCACTCGGACATTGACCTGCTGATTCTTACCCGCAACGGCATCGACGAAGCCTGGCAGGAAGACCTCGGCGCCTTCGTAACCCTGCTCTGGGATCTGCGACTGGATATCGGGCACAGTGTTCGCAGCATTAAGGAAAGCAAGGCTGCGGCCAGGGAAGACGTTACCATCCTCACCAATCTGCTGGAAACACGCACCATTGCTGGCCCGGATGAGCTGCGCAGTGAGTTAAGCGAGCAAGTCTATTCCGACAATGTCAGCACCGACCGCGACTACTTCATTGCCAAGCGGGAAGAACAGAAGGAGCGCCACGAGAAATACGGCGACACAGAGTACAACCTTGAGCCCAATGTTAAGGGTTCTCCCGGCGCCCTGCGCGACATACAGACCATTGGCTGGATCACCAAGCGCCACTTTGGCCTGCAGAACATCGCCGACCTGACCCGGTTCAGCATCCTGACCGAAGAGGAACACCAGATTCTGTTCCAGGGTGAAACCTTCCTCTGGCAGTTACGGTTTGGCCTCCAACTACTGGCGGATCGCAACGAGAACCGGCTGCTGTTTGACCACCAGCGTGCCCTGGCCCAGATGCTCGGCTACAAGGATGAAGGCAAGCGCCTGGGCGTCGAGCTGATGATGCAGTCCTATTACCGAACGGTACTGGCACTGGCCGAGCTGGCCGATGTGATCCTGCAGTACTACGACGAAGCCATCCTCGGCAGTTCGTCCGAGGACGCCATCCAGCCCATCAACAAACGGTTCCAGATCCGCAACTACTACATTGAGGCGGTGAACAACCAGGTGTTCGCCTACGCGCCCTACGCCATTATGGAAATCTTCGTGCTGATGGCCCAGCACCCGGAGATCAAGGGCATTCGCGCCACCACCATCCGCTCGCTCCGGGCTCACCGCCATCTGATTGACGACGCCTTCCGGTCGGACCTGGCCGTCACCACGCTGTTCATGGAGCTGCTGCGCACCCCGCATGCGCTAGACCAGACCCTGTCGGCCATGAAGAAATACAACGTGCTGGGCCGGTACCTGCCGGAGTTCGGCCAGATCATCGGCCAGATGCAGCACGACCTGTTCCACATCTACACCGTGGATGCCCACACCATGCGGGTGATTCGCAACATGGTCCGCCTGGGGAGCGCCGAGGCCCGCACCGAGTACCCGCTCGCCTCGCGCCTGATCCACCGGTTACCGAAACTGGAAACCCTGTACATCGCCGGCATCTACCACGACGTGGCCAAGGGCCGGGGCGGAGACCACTCGGAACTCGGCGCCATTGACGCCGAGGCCTTTTGCGCGCGGCACCACCTGAGCGAACGGGACACCCAGTTGATCTCCTGGCTCGTAGAAAACCACCTGCTGATGTCGATGACCGCCCAGCGCAAGGACATCTCCGACCCGGACATCATTCACGGCTTTGCCCGGGCGGTGCCCAGCCAGGCGCACCTGGATTACCTCTACGTGCTGACCGTCTGCGACATCAGCGCCACTAACCCCAAGCTCTGGAATACCTGGCGTGCCTCGTTGTTGCGACAGCTCTACATCGAGACCAAGCGCGCCCTGCGCCGTGGCACCGAGACGCCCATCGACCGGCAGGAGTGGGTGCGGGCGACCCAGTCCGAAGCGCGGGAAATCCTCCATGCCCAGAACATGTCGGACGAGCAGATCGACGCCATCTGGGACACCGTCGACGAGGACTACTTCCTCCAGGACTCCACCGTCGATATCGCCTGGCAGACCGCGGCAATCATCCGCCATGGCGACAACCCGGACCCATTGGTGCTGATCCGCGACACCCGGGGCGGCCCCACCGACGGCTACTCTCAGATCATCATCTATATGAAGGACCGGGTGGCCCTGTTTGCCGCCACCACCGCGGTGCTGGAGCAGTTGAACCTGAACATCGTTGATGCCCGGATCAGCTCCAGCGAAGGGCCCTACTCCATCAGCTCCTACGTGGTTCTGGACGAGAAAGGCCAGCCCCTGGGCATCGACCCGGCCCGCAAAGAGCGCGTGCGCCTGCGCCTGATCGAAGAGCTGGACGACCCGGAGGACTATCCGGACATCATCCATCGTCGCACGCCCCGGCAGTTGAAACATTTTGCCTTTCCGACGGAGGTGACCTTCTCCAACGACACCATCAACCAGCGCACGGTGATGGAAGTCATTACGCCGGACCGGCCGGGCCTGCTGGCCCGTATCGGCCAGGTGCTGCTGGAGCACCGGGTTCGCCTTACCAACGCCAAGATTGCGACCCTCGGGGAGCGAGTGGAAGACGTGTTCTTCGTAACCGACGAACACGGCGAGCCACTCAGGGACCCCGCGGTGTGCCACAACCTGCAGCAAGATCTCTGTAAAATGCTGGACGACATTCAATGAATCCGAACCTGGACAGACTTCAGCCCTACCCGTTCGAGAAACTGGCCAAGCTGAAAGCCGGCATTACCGTGCCCACGCACCTCCGGCCGATTTCCCTGGGTATTGGCGAACCGAAGCACCCGTCGCCGGAATTCGTCAAGAACGTGCTTGCCAACAACCTCGACAAGCTTGCCAACTACCCCACCACGCGAGGTACCGACGAGCTGCGCGAGGCCATCAGCGCCTGGGCAACCCGGCGGTTCAACCTCGCTCCGGGCAGCCTGAGCGCGGCCCGCCACATCGTACCGGTCAATGGTACACGGGAAGCGATTTTCTCCCTGGTACAGGCGGTGGTCGATAGCAGCAAACCGGCGAAGGTGGTCAGTCCCAACCCCTTCTACCAGGTGTACGAGGGCGCGGCTTTCCTGGCCGGGGCAGACCCGGTGTACCTGCCATGCGACGGCTCCAACGGCTTCATACCGGACTTCGATGATGTGCCGGAAAGTACATGGCGTGATTGCCAGGTGCTGTTTCTCTGCTCTCCCGGCAACCCCAGTGGCACCGTGATTCCCAGGGAAACCCTGGCAAAGGTGATTGAACTGGCCGACCGGCACGATTTCATTGTCGCATCCGACGAGTGCTATTCGGAACTCTACCCGGATGAAGGCAACCCTCCTGAGGGCCTGCTACAGACCTGTGCCGCTCTGGGCCGGGACGACTACGCGCGCTGCGTGGTCTTCCACAGCCTGTCTAAGCGCAGCAACCTGCCTGGATTGCGCAGCGGCTTTATCGCCGGCGACGCCCGGATTCTCGACGGCTACCTCAAATACCGCACCTACCATGGCTGTGCCATGCCCATTCATAACCAGTTGGCGAGCATTGCCGCCTGGAACGACGAGGACCATGTGCGGGAGAACCGCGCTGCCTATCGGGCCAAGTTCGAGGCCGTGGTGCCGATTCTTCGAGAAGTTATGGCGGTGGACTTTCCGGACGCAGGCTTTTACCTGTGGCCAGAGACGCCTCTGGACGACGAAACCTTCGCCCGTGAGCTGTCAGCGCAGCAGAACGTTCATGTACTGCCCGGCCGCTACCTCTCCCGAACGGTCAACGGCCACAACCCGGGCGAAAACCGCGTGCGGATGGCCCTGGTGGCTCCGCTGGACGAGTGCGTGGAAGCCGCGCACCGGATTGTTGAATTCGTAAAGGCAAACAAGGCATGAAGCTCTACGGCATCAAGAATTGCGACACCGTGAAAAAAGCCCGCAAGTGGCTGGATGAAAACGGCATCGGGCATGAGTTCCACGACTTCAAGAAAGACGGCCTGGATAGTGATCGGCTCTCACAATGGGAACAGGCCGTTGGCTGGGAAACCCTGCTGAACCGGCGCGGCACCACCTGGCGCAAACTTCCCGACGAGGTTCGTGATACCATTAGCGCCCAAAGCGCCCACGACATCATGCTGGAAAATCCGTCCATCATTAAACGCCCGGTCGTCGACCGTGACGGCGAGATCTCCGTCGGCTTCAATGCCGACGAATGGGCAAACTGGCGCAACTGATTCCATTATCAATTCCGAGAACAGGCAATTTCAGACAACAGGAGCAACCATCAGATGAGTTTTGCATTCGGTATCGGCATCGGCACCCAGAACAACCAGGGCGAGTGGCTGGAAGTGTTTTACCAGCAGCCGGTCATGACACCCGACAACACCCTGATGGATGTGGTCTCCAACGCCCTGGACTATCGCGGTGGCAACCAGGCCATCAGTGCGTCAGCGGAGCAGCTCAGCCATCTTTCAACCGCGCTGCGACAGGCCGGGCAAACCGACCAGGCCGCACTTGCGGAGAAAGCGGCCGGCAGCAAGCGCCCGGTGGTGGTCACCATCCTGGAAACCGACGACACCGCCTCCAGCACTCCGGAGGTCTACCTCAAGCTGCACCTGATTTCTCATCGCATGGCCAAGCCGCACGGCCTTAAGCTGGACGGCATCTTCGGGCTGCTGCCGAACCTGGCGTGGACCAACGAAGGCGCCATCGACCTGAACGAACTGTCCGAGCGACAGCTCCAGGCCAGGCTTGAAGGTCGAACCCTGGAAGTGAAGTCCGTGGACAAGTTCCCGCAGATGACCGATTACGTGGTGCCCAAAGGTGTGCGTATCGCCGATACCGCCCGGGTTCGCCTGGGCGCCTACGTAGGCGAAGGCACCACCGTGATGCACGAAGGGTTCATCAACTTCAACGCCGGCACCGAAGGCACCAGCATGATCGAAGGCCGCATCTCGGCCGGCGTTATGGTGGGCAAGGGCTCCGACCTGGGCGGTGGCTGCTCCACCATGGGCACCCTCTCCGGCGGCGGCAACATCATCATTTCCGTGGGCGAGAACTGCCTGATCGGCGCCAACGCCGGTATTGGTATTCCGCTGGGTGACCGTTGCAAGGTGGAAGCCGGCCTGTACATCACCGCCGGCACCAAGGTGGCTCTGCTCGATGACAACAACGAGCTGGTGGAAGTGATCAAGGCCCGGGACCTGGCCAACCAGCCCGACCTGCTGTTCCGCCGCAACAGCCAGACCGGCGCCGTGGAGTGCAAGACCAACAAGTCCGCCATCGAGCTGAACGAAGAGCTGCATGCAAACAACTGATTCCCCGACACTCGATCTGGCCATCGACCTGATCCGCCGGCCATCGGTCACCCCCGATGACGCCGGCTGTCAGGAGCTGATGATGTCGCGACTTGCCCCCCTCGGCTTCGCCGGCGAGCACCTGCGCTTTGGCGATACGGACAACCTTTGGGCCCGCAAGGGCTCTGACGGCCCGGTGCTGGCCTTTGCCGGCCACACCGACGTGGTTCCCACAGGCCCCGAAAAAAACTGGGCCCACCCCCCGTTTGATCCGGTGATCCGGGACGGCTATCTGTACGGTCGTGGCGCTGCAGATATGAAGGGCAGCCTCGCCGCTTTCGTCACTGCCTGCGAGCGTTTTGTGGCCGCCTACCCGAACCATCGCGGCTCCATCGCCCTGCTGATCACCAGCGACGAAGAAGGCCCGGCCCAGCATGGCACGGTAAAGGTGGTGGAAACCCTCGAAGCCAGGAACGAAAAGATCGACTGGTGCCTGATCGGCGAGCCGTCCAGCACCCGCGAAGTGGGCGATGTGATCAAGAACGGGCGTCGCGGCTCCCTTCATGGTTATCTCACCGTTCGTGGTGTTCAGGGCCACGTTGCCTACCCGCATCTGGCCGAAAACCCGGTACACTCGGTGGCGCCGGCTCTGGACGCTCTGGCCAGGGAGTTCTGGGATAACGGCAACGATTTCTTCCCGCCCACAACGTTCCAGATCACCAAGCTGGAGGCCGGTGTCGGCAGCAACATCATCCCGGGCGAGTGCCTGGTGCATTTCAATTTCCGCTACTGCACGGAAAACACGGCAGAGAGTCTCGAAGAACGGGTGGTGGCCATTCTTGATCGCCACGACCTCAAGTACGACCTGCAGTGGCATCTGAGTGGTCGCCCTTTCCTCACCGATCGCGGCGCTCTGGTGTCCGCGAGCCAGGACGCCATACGGCGGGTAACGGGCCGTGAAACCGAGCTTTCCACCTCCGGCGGCACCTCCGATGGCCGCTTTATAGCCCCCACCGGCGCACAGGTAGTGGAACTGGGCCCGATCAACGCCACCATCCACAAGGTGGATGAGTGTGTGAAGGCCGAGGATCTGGACACACTTTCTGAGATCTACGAGCAGATCCTGATCGACCTGCTGGCCTGATTTCCGGGTCAGATCACTGAAAACAAAAAGGGAAGAGTTCCATCCTCTTCCCTTTTCCGTTTCAGGGGACTGTCACCCTCAGTAATGCGGGGGTGGTGTCTCTTCCTGCTCGGACTTGATGTTTGACGGCGAGACATCCTTGAGCTGTTTATGCAGCAGGCGCTTCGCCTCCCAGAGTTCCCGGATGTCCATCTCCTGTTTCGCCACCTGTTCACTGAGGGTATTGATCAGGTCATCCTGGAACGCGAGCCGCGTTTCCAGCTCTTCCAGACGGGTCTCCAGATCGTTCTGGCTCATTGGCTTCGGGCTCTCCCCTGGGTCGCTCTCTGAAGAATGTGATCGATACCACTGACTGCGCCGTTGCTTAGTCAGCGCTCGGGATAATCTGGTATCATGCCGCTTTTGCCCGCCAGCGCTCCCTTTTCACGGGAATTGGCGGTTTTCACCGGCCGGATGTGCGATTTTACCCGATATCCGGTTTTTACCGTTAGCGTTACAAGAATGGAGAATTTTCAGTCAATGCGTAATCCATCCAAAGCGATCCTTATTGCTCTCCTGATCGCCATTCCAGCTCCCCTGGTTCTTGCCCTGCTGCTCTCTCTGACCCCGGAGCCGCTGCGCCTGATTGCCGCCGGCCAGCTTGTTGAAGCTCTGGGTAGCAACCGCGGCGTCCTGGCCTATATCATCACGCTGGTCCTCTTCGGCATTGCCGGTTTTCTCGCCGTCGCCATTGTTGCCAAACAGCCAGCACGCCAGCGTTCTGCATCGCGGCCCCAAAACCGCGCCCAGAGCCAGGCAGATGATGACGACGATGGCTACGACGACACCGGCCCTGAAGGCAATGAAGAGGGCACCGTTAAATGGTTCAACGTGAAAAAGGGCTTTGGTTTCATCGTCCGTGACAGCGGCGACGAGGTGTTCGTGCACTTCCGCGCTATCCGGGGCCGTGGCCGCCGTGTTCTGCGTCAGGGCCAACTGGTTCGTTTCAACGTTGTTGAGGCCGACAAGGGCCTGCAGGCCGATAACGTTTCCATTCTGAGTGACTGAAGCGCACCAGATCGGAATGTAAAAAGGCAGCCCTCGGGCTGCCTTTTTCAGTTCCAGACTACCTGTTGCTCTCCTCGATGGTCCAGCCGCCACCATTTTCCGTCCTCAACTGGCTCGCCCTCTTTCCAGTCCCCGGGGCTGCATCGGATTTCGGTGTCCAATGTTCGCCAGGCGCTGCGTGCGCAGTCCAGGTCGGAGCTCCAGGGCACAGTGCTCCCCTCAATCAGCAACGAGGTGAATCGCTTCCCGAACGCTTGGGGATAAAGGGTGATTCGCAGACGCCGCCCCTCGTATCGGGCCTCTCCCTTCACCACCCCGCTCAGTTCGCGATCATCCAGTTCCAGCTCCTCAACATGGCTAACCAGCCACTCGGACACGGCACCCGGTTTGAGGTCACGAATGTAAATTTCCAGATCCTGCACCCGCTGAATCTCCATCCTGCTGATGATAATGCCGGCTATAGTGAACCGGCCCGGGCCGGGCTGCAACCCATCGCTCCAGTTCCTGCCTCAGATCGTCAATGGTCAGTTCGCGGAGAGTACCTGCAGCCCTCCGTTCATGCCAGGCCACTTCCGAGGCCGCTCGATGCAGGTGCAACTCTTCGAGGGATGCCTCGATATCCACCGTTGATTCCTTTCGAGCCAGCGCCACCAGAGACTGCCGCTTGAGGGTATCGCTCTGGGCAGAGAGCGCCTGGGCCTCGGACGGACCTCTTCGGGCAAACAGGTTCAACCTGGCCGCCGCGCGCTCCAGCCAAAGCAGCATTCCGCCCGGCGTACTGACGCAACGGCTCCGACGGGAAGCGACAAAACGAATAACCGTGCGGGGAATCTGGACCTGCCATTGCCGCTCAATAGCCGGCTGGTGCGCTGTCAGTATGGCCTGACGCTGCACCACGCTGGCAATGGGCAGGTCGAAGGCATCCAGAGCACGTCCCAGACGATGTTGCAGTGCCTGCACCGCCTCATGACTGTTTGGTCCGCTCGGACCCAGCAGGAGTATTGGCCCGGCCCAGCGAGGCACAAGGGCCTTAGCCAGGCCGTCCGGACTTGCCATCAACAACAGGAGATCATCGGGTGAGGTGTTATCCAGCACCAGAACGGGCCAACGCCGGCCCTCTCCCCCGGCTTCAACACTGTTTGCCCGCGCCGGTATGACCGGCAACTCGCTGGCCATGATCTCGGTTTCACGCCGCAGATCCAGTTCCAGGTAGTCCTGCTCAAGGGCGGATAACATCGACTGGAGCCAAGCTGTCTTGCCAGCCCCGCGCTCCCCTCGGATCCAGACCAGTGAAGACGGGCTTGCCCCGAGACTGATGGCAACGTCTTCCGCCAGCTCAACCCAGGCCGTATCGGCAACCACAACGGGCGCCCTCTGGGACTCCCCCACCGGTGGGGCTGCCCTGTCGTGAGCAGAATCCGGCCAGCGGGTGACCAGTTCCAGTACCGCAACATAGGCTTTTTCCTGAAGACGTTCGCTGGCACGAACCAGGGTCTCCAGCAGATCCGCCCAACCCAGCCACGCCGCGTCCCGAGCCTCCCGGGCACAGGCGAACCAATACATTAGCTGGGAAGACAGCTGGTCCTCGCCGGCCACTTCGGTAACGATAGGCTGCTCACACTGAATGGTTCGGATGAGCTCATCCATGTCCACGCCACAGCCCCGCAAAAATCGCGTGACAGAGGGGTCGGAGTCGAGCAGGGCAAGTAGATAATCTTCAACGGTAATGACCGAACCGCCCCGGCGTTCCACGCTTTCCCGGGCGTGTAACAGGGCGGTCTGGCACAGGGGATCCAGGCATCCTTGCCAATCTTCCATCAAACGTCTCCATGTTCTCACTGCATCGTCCTGATGCGAAAGCGTTGGTGAAGCCCTGAATCATATCACTTTTTGATCATTCAGGGCCTGCACGTGGCTACCAGGTGCCGGTATTCTCCATGCTGGCCCAGGGTTCCTTCGGTGGCAGGGCCTCACCCTTCTGAAGCAGTTCAATGGAAATGTTGTCCGGTGTGCGGATGAAGGCCATATGACCATCCCGGGGCGGCCGGTTGATGGTCACGCCGTTCGCCATAAGGTGGTCGCACAGCGCGTAAATATCATCGACCCGATAGGCCAGATGCCCAAAATTACGGCCGCCGGTGTACTCTTCCGGATCCCAGTTGTAGGTCAGCTCGATCATCGGCGCGCGGTCCTCGCGGGCCCGAGCCTCGTCTTCCGGGGCCGCGAGGAACACCAGTGTAAAACGGCCTTTGTCACTGCTTTTCCGGCTGATCTCAACCATACCCAGAAGATCACAGAAAAAATGCAGCGTTTCATCCAGGTTGCTCACCCGGATCATGGTGTGAAGATATTGCATAACGCCTCCTCAAAACCGGATCGATCGCAAATTCAGAGTCTTACCTTGCCCCTAGTTTACGGTATTCTGGGCCTATGGATGAAAAAACCGGGCTATACTCCCTCTTTGATCTGCACACCCCAGCCGTACGGCACCTGGCCTGGCTTTGCCAGGCGCCGCAATTGCTCCGCTCGCCCCTGAGTTTCGAGCCATCTCGTTACCTGCCAGATGGCTACCAGGCTCTGCTCAGACACTGGGACCAGCATCCCGACACCTTGCCTCCTCTGCTTCGAGAAACGCCGCCGAAGCGTCTGGGCTTCTATTTTGAACGTCTGTACCGGGTGCTTCTGGAGGACATTCTCGGGTGGGAGATCGTCATTCAGAACCGACAGATTCAGGCCAACGGCCGCACCCTTGGCGAGCTGGACTTCGTCGTCCATAACCGACACGAGGGGCGGCTTGAGCACCATGAGATCGCCATCAAGTATTATCTGGGAGTTCCGCAAACAAATGGCCATACCCGCTGGTATGGTCCTAACGCCAAAGACCGCCTGGACCTGAAAACCAGCCGTATGATCAACACCCAGAGCCAGCGAACCCGCCTGCCCGAAGCGCAGGCACTGCTGGCTGAGGCCGGCATCTCAGGGCCGATTACACCGCGCCTGTTCATGCCCGGGTATCTGTTCTACCCGCGCCAGCCGGATTACGCGATTCCCGATTATGTGCCAGAGGATCATCTGGCCGGCCGGTGGCGCTACGTTTCCGAGCTAGCCGCCTCATCTACCCGGCATTGGGTGGTACTGAACAAACCTGACTGGATAGGGCCCTGGCAACAGGTGGACGCGCCTCCGGAAGAGGCATCGGTCCTCGCTCTGGACACCATTGAGCAGAAGCACGTACCACTGCTGTTTGCCGCGCTCGCACAAAATGAGCCAGATGGCCCATGGCGGGAAGTGGAGAAGATCTTCGTGGTGCCGGAAAGCTGGCCGTAAGCCCTCAACAACGCCTCAGATCGGCCAGGCGTCCGCCGGCCGTAGCTCCCGATACTCTTCCATCGAAATCTTGCCCAGCTTCGGGGTGAGCTTGCAGGTTCGGCTGGCCCAGGGGTAGGAAACCTGTCGCCGGTACACTTCCGACCGGCCCTCGCCTTCCTTCCAGGATTCCAGGTCCAGATCACGCCAATACCTGGGATTTCGACCGGTTTTTCGGTCATGCGCCGCCGTCACCGGATCCAGGTGCCGGAAAGGCTCCAGACGAGGGGTATCGGGCAACGGCTGGCTCACGTCCATGTAACGGTGCAGCATGTCCCACATCGCCAACACCTCGGTCTTATCCGATTCAATGGTACTGAAGCCGGTTTTATTGAACGTTTTCTGGGTGTAGCGGTGCACCAGCATCAACCGGTAAAACACCCCGCTTTCCTGAATGACCCGCTCGATGTAAGCATCGAATTCCACGAACGGCGCTTCAAAAAACCGGCCGCGACCCAGGGCGATGCGGACCTGACCGGTGAGGCGATTGAATTCGCTGCACCCGTCTTCGAGAGTCTTATCCAATTTCTTGTTGATGGCTTCTTCGAAAGGCTTGAGGAGGAACCCGAGGCCGGTGCTCATGATCCAATTGGTGGTTGAGGGTGTGACCCAGATCGCGAAGCCGTACCACGCAATTGTCAGGATAATGCCGAGCAACCCGACCACTAATCCAGGTAGTTCCCTGACAGCATCAACTTCGGCAACCATCCAAACCATCACGGCCGGGCCCGCCAACCACAAGGACAGCACCCAGACCAATGGAATAATGAGCAAAAGGACCTTGAGTCCCATCTTGCCGTTGAGGAACCGAATTCGTTGATGATCCCACCACCAGTCCTTGGATTTGAAATCAGGATCAGTCTGCTCGTGTTCCTGAAGAGCTTCTACGTCTTGAATGGCCCCAAGAAAAGGAATCACTCCGGCATACACGCCGACAGGCTGAAGCTCTTCTCCAAATCGGTCGCGCTCCGTCGGAGCGACTGGTAGAGAATCTAATGATTGCGCTTGAAATGCTGTGACAGAGTATGCCAGCGTGGGAGAGGGTTCACTCATATGCTCACCTGAAAAAAGGGGCAATTATTGGAGTGAATCGCTTTCCTGCAACAATTATTATCCCCCACTTTGATTCCGCTCGGAAATAGCGACCCTAACTCGTCTATTTTCACTTTTGGCTCCCGCCTCCTTGCTTTGTTTTGATCAATAGTGAGAGCTAGTCGAATTACTCCAGAAAAGCCTCACTTCGTCATTACTGAAAATATGAACATGCAGATAAAACTCGCCCTCACGCCTTTCGGGTATTTGGACCATTATTTTCTCAGTTTGTTTTCTTAGGCCAGCATCGTATTGAGACTGAGTCACTCCAAAGGTCCAAGCCAACTCCCCTCCTCCGGAATCAATCCGGGCACAGCAAATCGATCCGCCTTTGACGCCCCGACCTTTTCCATTGCTGGCAGCCGCCCCTCCTAACCAATTTCCCGATAAATTTACATCATGTATCGGGCGGATGGTGTGGTTATGGAACATGAAAGCGGCGTCTTTTGCAGCAAAAGCGTAGACCCATGCAATTGCACCCAAAAGAGCGAGAACAATTGCCACCTGCAACCAAATGGGTAGCGGATCCATAATTTTGTTGATTAGCCAGCGATTGATCATTGATCCTTCCGCACTGTCTCAATCCCCAACCACTTCTCAGCACAATGCGCGAACTCTCTCACAAACAACTCGCCAACGCTCCAACAACCCTTTTTGAATAGTGCGCTCTGCAGCACCTGTCGTTGAAAACGCCAACGGATGTCCTTTTGCACCGTCATGCGGTCATTGAGGATGTCCCGGCAAACTCTTCGTCAACCTGCGCAAAGACCTCTAAAACAGATCTTCGCGGATCCGCTTTTTGCAACTCCAGCACCCGCCTGCTCTGGCGTTTCAGTTCCTCGCTGGGGCGGGCACACTGGTCTTCCGGGAGCGGTTCGGACCACTGAGCCATGGCCTTGGGAAGTGCCTTTTGGCTCATGCGTTTGATCTTTTTAACCTCCCACTCCACCAGCCGGTTCGGGATGGTCCAGAAGGTGACCAGGTGATACAGGTACCAGCCGATCAGGTAGAGCATGCCCCGCTTGCCGTTCCCGTACTCGTCATGAAGACGTTTGCGGGCGTTGCGGAAAACATGAACGCCTTCCCAGGGCGGATCGTCAGGCCCCTGAAGCTCCAAGGGGTCCTGAATGTCTTTCAGCGTGTGTACCTCGTACTCCATGTAAGCGCGGATGGCCTCCCAGGTGCTGATGGCCTGAGGTTGACCATAGGTTTCAAACTCCAGAGTGTATTTCTCGCCGGTTTCCGGGTGGTAGAAACCAATGCCAAAGCCGTACTGGCGCTGTACGCCGTATTCGGTAACGCCCTGGGCTTCGGTGACCCAGGCAACCAGCTCTTCCCAGGGGACGAAGATCGGTTCGTTCTGTCCCTTTGGGACGAAGCACACTTCGCGGCGTTGGCGGTTAAAGCGGGTTGGGATTGCATTTCTTAATTTTGCATAAGCCTGCCAGCGTGGGAGATAGAGCATGAAAAAACCAAAAAGCCCTCCCCACACAGCTATCGAGAACCCATAATCAAACATCTCCCAGAAAACTTCGACTGCAGTCTCCAGTTCTCTACCATGAGCCATCGCAAGCCCCGATAAAATAATTGGAAAACCAAAAGCGCCAAGCAAGAACAAGCCAAAAGGGCCGCCAAATGTCATTTGCCAACCAAACACCGACGTCGCCTTCGCTCCAAAATCCAGGTAGCCCACATTCATTTCTCCGACTGCATGGCCATGATCCACTGGCGGCAGGCCGGTTGGCAGGGGGCTGGGTGCCAGAAAGGTTAACCTTCCGCTCGGAAAAGCCTCGGTTCGCCCGGCACGGGGCGACTGTTCCGACTGGGTACTTATTGAGTTCATCAAAAACCTTACATTGTTATAAACGGCTGACGGAGCTGCCACCAGGTAACTTCCGCTTCCGGGGGCTCCTGTATAGGTGTCAGGGGATACTGACTATCCGGTGTCACCTTCAGCAAATATACAGAGGCGGTGTAATCTCCATCCTCCTGCAGCGTCTCCAGTTTGACCATCAGGCTCAGCTCTCGAGTGCGTATGCCGTGTCGGGTTTTCTCGTGGGCAGGGGGAGTGAAGATCAGTTGCAGGTGATCCGTATCGACCGGTTGCTCCAAGCTAACCAGGATGGCACCGGTACAGGAAACCCAGGTTTCCGGTTTGAGGGAGAACATCCCCCGTCGCCCGGGCTGGACCCGCCATGCTGCGATGGACACCCGGTGGGGTGCGTCGCCTTCGAGGGGCTCCATCAGGCTGTCCGCTGGCACCGTCATGCAATCATGGAGGATTTCCGGGAAAACTCCTCATCAACCTGAGCAAAGATCTCCAAGACAGGCCGGCTCGGATCCGCTGCTTGCAGTTCCAGAACCCGCCTGCTCTGGCGTTTCAGTTCCTCGCTGGGGCGAGCCCACTGGTCTTCCGGGAGCGGTTCGGACCATTGAGCCATGGCCTTGGGCAGTGTCTTTTGGCTGATGCGCTTGATCTTTTTAACCTCCCACTCCACCAGCCGGTTCGGTATGGTCCAGAAGGTGACCAGGTGGTATAGATACCAGCCGATCAGGTAAAGCATGCCCCGCTTACCGTTCCTGTACTCGTCATGAAGACGTTTGCGGGCGTTGCGGAAAACGTGGACGCCCTCCCAGGGCGGATCGTCAGGCCCCTGAAGCTCCAAGGGGTCCTGAATTTCTTTCAGCGTGTGTACCTCGTACTCCATGTACGCTCGGATGGCCTCCCAAGTGCTGATAGCCTGAGGTTGGCCATAGGTTTCAAACTCCAGGGTGTATTTTTCTCCGGTTTCCGGGTGGTAGAAGCCAATGCCAAAGCCGTACTGGCGCTGTACGCCGTATTCGGTAACGCCCTGGGCTTCGGTGACCCAGGCAACCAGCTCTTCCCAGGGGACGAAGATGGGTTCCTTTTGGCCCTCTGGGACAAAACACACTTCGCGGCGTTGGCGGTTGAAGCGGGTAGGGATGATGGACTCAAGTTTCAGATGCCCCCGGTACCAGATGCCGAGGCCCAACAGTAGGAAGAAACCACACCCCCAAGCCGCAATCCAGAACCCATAATCAAACATCTCCCAAAATACTTCGACTGCAGTTTCCAGCTCTCTACCGTGGGCGATCGCAAGCCCGGATAAGATTAGCGGAACACCAAAAGCAATAAACAAAAAGCAAAAAAAGGGCCCGCCAAGCGTCATTTGCCATCCAAAGACTGGCGGCGTGCCCGCTCCAAAATCCAGGAACTCCTCAGTCACTTCCCCCACCGCATGACCATGATCCATGGGCGGTAGGCCAGTAGGTAGCGGTCTGGGTGCCAGAAAGGTTAATCGTCCGCTCGGAAACGGCTCGGAACGCCCCGCGCGAGGCGGTATTTTGGGCTGGCTACTTCTTGAGTTCATCAAAAACCTTCCATTGTTATGAATGGCTGGCGGAGCTGCCACCAGGCAACCTTCGCTTCCGGGGGCTCCTGCACGGGTGTCAGTGGGTACCGACTGTCCGGGGTTACCTTCAACATAAACACGGAGGCGGTGTAACCCCCATCCTCCTGCAGAGTTTCCAGTTTGACCATCAGTCTCAGATCCCGGGTAAGGATGCCGTACTGGGTTTTCTCGTGGGCGGGAGGCGTGAAGGTCAACTGCAGATGGTCACCGTCGACCGGTTGCTTCAAACTGGTCAGAATGGCACCGGTACAGGGTACCCAGGTTTCCGGTTTTAGGGAGAACATCTCCCTTTGCCCCGGCTGGATTCTCCATGCGGCGATGGACACCCGACGGGGAGCATTGCCTTCAAGGGGGTCCATCAGGCTGCCCGCTGGCAAGCCGTGGCAATTCAACTCTAATCTGGCTGGCTCATCTTTCTCCACGGGCACTTCATCCAGAGTGATACTGTTGCCAATTCGGGCAAAGGCCTCTGCGTAGTCGTCCAGCGTGCCATTGTGGATCTGTGCGGGCTCCCGTGACCAAGGTGTGGTTTGTAGCCATTTATCCCGCTCGCTCAGGTTGTAACGGTTATACAGCCAGGTACCACCCAACTCAAATACCGTGAATACCAGCCCCGCCATATTCAGACGGAAAAACAGACGAGACAGGGTCTGGCCTGCCGTGGCCCAGGCTTCTGCCCGAGCGAGTCCCTTGCTGGCTTGGCGCACAGCCTGTGCCATTCTCAAAGTACGCGCGAATCCATACGCATTGGTAGCCGCCAGTCCACCACTGCCAACCATACCCAGCACTGCACCAACCTGGGCTTCTGAATTGCCCGTTCTGACAGCTTCCAACCAGTTCTCCCGATGCTTGTAGGCGCTGATGCCGGCACTGACCGCGCCAAGCAGATAGGCAGGAATCCCCAGCCCGACATGTAGCTTACCCATTCGGATATGCACACCAGTCACAGCAGTATGCTGCCAGGCACTGGCCAGGGCCTGCGCTCTGGCGCTGTATGCTGTATCCATCAAACCTTGGGCGGCCAGAAAACCTGCGGCAGAGGTAGCGAGGGCACTCTCATAAAGGCGCTGGTTATCCCCTGGGGACTCTGAATTCGAACCAATCTCACTGGAAACATTCCACAAATTAACCAACTGCACCAAGAACACCAAAACCCCAAGCCCATCCCCCATCAGGTTCACCCGGGGTGCCGAAGACAGACCCTGCCGGAAATGTCCAACCAGTCGTGCAACTTCCTGCTGGGCCAGCGGCGGCGGCACCAGCGTCAGGGCTGCACGGCCGGTGTCGGCGGTTTCCAGTTTCAGGCCCGTATCGGTCTCCTCAACCGGGCTTAGGCCGGCGGCCACGAGTCTGCCTAGTTCACGATGTTCTTCGCGGGTGGCTTTGAATTCAGCCACTAACCCCTGGGCTGCCTCGGAGCGATGGCCATGGGTGGATTTAGCAACTTCATGGTCGTTCTGAAGCTGCTTCATCTGTTGATCCAACTTCAGCATTTGCCTGAGGTTATCCCGGAACGTCTCCAATTCACTCGCCGAAGCAAAGCGAAATTCCGCTTTACCCTGGTCAATGGCATCCAGCATGCGCCGCTTGAAAAAGTACGGCAGGTCGCGGAAGAGATCATCCAGGTCGGGCAAACGTTGGCTGCCGATGACCTTGTACAGCTCTCCGACCGCTCGCCCCTTGGCTTCGGCAATGGCTGGAGAAATCGTATCTCCCAGCAACGCTGCCTTATCCTGAATTTGCTGAGTGAAGCGGGAAAAATCCGGAAGTTTACCTTCTTCTGCCGCTTTAATACGCTGCACCCAGCCCGCCGCTCGGGTGACTATTGCGTAGCCGGCGGAGCCAACCGCAACGTAGGTTTTGGCCAGTTCTCCGTCTTCGGAGCGGTCTTTCTTTGGAAGGGTCTGAAACAGGGGACGACTGTATTGGGGGTTCTGCTCGAGCCATTCCAGCACGCCCTCGCTGGACTCATCCGATCGGCAGATATCCTTCAGGCAGGCGTACTCCAGATCCAGGGCTGCTTCAATCTGAGCCTCGTCTGTCGGGTCAAAATACCATGCGGCCTGGTGATAGTGATTGTTCGTCACCAGCTCAAGGCGGTCACTGGTTATATCTGTTAACAGAGCCTGCCAGCGAGACAGTTTGGCGCGTTGACAGGCCATGAACTGGTCCATGGCCTCACGGTCGATCAGGTCGTTGACTCCACGATGGCCGAAACCGCGCCCTTCCAGAATCGCTTTCAGATTTTTGCGGTAATCCTTTTCCAAAGCGACAATGCCATCAATGTGGGAATCCACAAAATCCGGCTCGGCTCCTTCCATGGCCTGTCGCACATACCACTCGTCCACCGCTCGCTGCATTCTGGGAAGGATGCCGTAAGCATTGGTTCGGTTCGCCGTGGCTCGGATCTCTTCGACCCGCGATCTAGCCTCGGCGGGCAATGAGGGGTCGTTAGGGCCCGGCCTGCTCTCATCCTCAAGTTGTCTCAAGGCTTCCAGCAATGCCGCTTGGGTATCTGTGCGATCACTTTCCGACATGGCCTCCAGATCCTTCCGCATGGAGACAATGGCGGGATGATCCGAGTTGGTCATCATCGCACCCAGGCCCTGTTCATCCACCAGGGTCATGGACTCTATCAAGGTACCAAGAAAATAGTCCCGCTCCTCGTTTCCCTCCTCGGTCCAGCTTTCGAGCCACCCCACCACATCATCTTGATGCTGGGCAAGGTCAAGCATCACACCCACGTCGTCCCTCAACACAAGGCAGAGGCAATTGGAGACATCGTCGATGGCCTGCTGTTTGATCAGCTTGCCGAACCGGCTTTTGTGGTAATAGGGCTGATTTTCCCAGTGATAGGGTTCGTTTTCCTGCGGATGAGCACCTTCGAGGGCTTCCGGCGTGTAGTCCTCGGCAAATTCAGCCACCCATTGCTTGGCCTGTTCGGGCGTCAGTAAGTGCTTGCCGCCGTTCAGCGGCGAGGCATCGGCCAGCTCAACTTTCTGCAGCAACGCCTCACGCTCTTGTGGGTCATCCAGCACCTGCACTTTTTTACGGGCGGTCCATGCCAGTTCCGAGAAGGCAACGTAAAGCGTATGGGATACCGGGTATTCCAACTTGCCATCGTTGTGGCCGGTCAGTTCACCGTTTTCATGCAGATACTCATGGAGCTCCCCAGCATTGGCATCCAGCACATATAGGTAGCCATTCCTGAGAAGTCGGTAGCCGAGCGGGCGCGATGTCAGCGAGTATGGGTACCCCGGGTCAGTATCCTCAGGCGCGACCTCAACTCGCCCATACCGGATGGGCAGCAGGTGCACGGTTTTGAGCAGTGGGCAGGAAGCACTTTCATCAATGGGAGTGCCTGGCTGTTCCCAGCACAGGAGATCACTGTTTGCCCGTTCGTCAGAGGGCCGTTGTATCCGAGTCATGGTTCATCCTTGATCCAATAATCATGTCGCGTCAGGTAGAGCGCCGATGTCGGGCTGCTGTTCAAACTCCGCAAAAAGATAGTGCATCATAGCCCGTAGGTTATCGTGCCCGTTGTCGAGGGCGTCGCTCAGGAGTCTCTGAAGTTTCGGGTAAGCGTTCTGCAGATCAGGTCCACCGATCTGTTTACGCATGGAGTCATTCAGGCTGCTCCATACCTGCAGAACCCTCTGGCGCTGATTGAAGGCGTCAAAGGCGACCGTTAATTCGGGAGAAACGACCACTTTCTGAAGCGGCCTGGCGATGCGCCCGGCTTGCGATGCAGGCGGTTCCAAAGAAACCCACTGTCCGCTGATCCGGTCCGGGACAATCACCCGATCCACCACTCTGGCCGGGCAGCCGGATAAATTCTCCCCGATCACCGACCTGGCCAATGCAGGATGCGCGATGCGCATCAGATCCTCTATTCCTGGCGCAACCTCTACTTGCAGATGAGCACGCATCCATCGAGTGCAACTGGCACGATCCACGGCTGAAACCAGCAGGTATCCAGCTTCCTCCTCGGGTCCCCGATCAAGAAGACCTCCAAGTATCGGGTCCTCGGGTCCTTCAAGCCAGACGAGCCAGGGCGATACCTCGGTAACCACTTCCCAGCGCGTTACCGCGTAGAGGCACTCTGCATCTCCAACTTGTCCTTCGGCCCACTGATAGATCTTCTCTCCAAGGCGCGGAATGGCGACGCCGTCCAGAACCAACCCGACCTGATGGTCTTCGGGCCAGGCAAAATGGGTAAACGGAGACTCCGATATCGGGCAGGCATTCAAATTCATGCGCTTTGAGCCTCGCACACCGGACAGGTGGCATTGCCCTTCCGCAAAGCCGCGATCTGGGATTCAACGTTAATTGCCGGCGCGTTCTGCCGTTGCTGAACCTCCGCCAATGTAGTCTGCGCGGGCGCCTGGGGTTGGTCGGCTTCAATGATCCAGGGCATCTCCGGCGTTAAGCCACGTTGCCCCCTCCCACTCCCAGGAGCCCCACCCGAATTAATCTTTATCCCAGGACCACTTAACGTCACTCCACTCGGATCCAGTTTCAGGAGACTGCCACCTGCCGAAATGGTCAGCTCCGCACCAGCATCCAGAACCACCTTCGCACCGGCCTTGTGATGCACCTCGGTGCCCGCCTCGCTGAGGGTCCCCTGCGCAGATTTCTGGTGAAATGTGCCGCCGATGCTCTGGCTGCAATCACCACCAACAGCCTCCCGTTTTTCAGCCTCCACACTGCAATGGTGGTCACCTTTGATATGGCTGAACCGGTGGTTCTCCACGGTCAGGTGGCTATCGTTTTTGATCACCTCGGTGCGGTTGTGTTCGGTTAGCAGGTCCAGGTCTTTCTGGGCGTGCACGTAGATCTGTTCCTGGTCCGCTTCGTCCTCGAAGCGCAGCTCGTTGCTGCCCTCACCCTTGTGGGTTTTGGTTCTCAGGGTGGTGCGGGTTTTATGTTCCGGCAACGCGTAGGGCGGCGTGTTGGTGGCGTGGTGGGTTCTTCCGGTAATGATGGGCTGGTCCGGGTCGCCATCGAGGAATGAGACAATCACTTCGTGGCCGATGCGCGGCAGGGCCATGAAACCATACTGGCCGCCGGCCCAGCCCTGGCTGACCCGCAGCCAGGCGCTGCTGTGTTCGTCATTTTTCGAGTATCGATCCCACGGGAACCGGACTTTCACGCGCCCGTGCTCATCGCAGTGAATCTCTTCGCCCTCCGGGCCGGTCACGATGGCCATCTGCGGGCCGTCCATCAGCGGGCGATGTGGGGTCTGCGGCCGCCAGGTCCGGTCGGCGGGAATGGCCGTGAACCGGTTGTGGTAGCTCGTGGGTTCGCTGCCGCCCTCCTCTTCCAGGGCCTGGGGCTGGGTGCCGGTGTGGGTCACCGCCGTCAGCAGCCAGTCCCGGTTCAGGGGCTCGCTGTCGTGGTCGGTGAGGGCCACTTTGGCGCCGGCTTTGAAGTCCGGTCGGTTGCTGTCACCGGCGGCAGTGCTGGCGTCGTTGCGCAGGGCCTGCAGCCGGGCTTCGGTGAAGGGCTGGCCGCTGGCGTCGGCCTTGAAGCGGCCTGGGAAGTCGTAGTGCTGGTAGTCTTCCCGATGGTTTAATTCGCCCGCAGCCTGCTCGTGCATCAGGGCGTAGGCGGGGTTCTTGAAGGTGTAGTCCTTCATGGCCACGGAGGCCACGCGTACCCGTTCTTCATACCGGAAGCGGAAGACAGCCAACTGCCGGGTGCTGCCACCGGCTTTGGCGTTGTACTGAACCGGCTCCAGCACCGGGGCATCGCCGTGGTGGTCAGCGATGATCAGGGCGGGCTGGGTGTCGCCGTCCACGCTGCCGTGTTCGTAGCGGTAGTGCCAGCCCTCCTCGGCGGCCAGGCGGTCCAGGAAAGCCAGGTCGCTTTCCCGGTGCTGCACGCAGTACTCGCGCTCTTCCGGTGGGCGCTTGAGATCGAACACGGTGTCGATCAGGCCCCGCTCTTCGAGCAGGGTGCGCACGATGGCGTCGGTGCTTCGGGTCTGGAAGATCCGGCTGTTGTGCATCAACCCCAGGCGCCACAGGGGCGGCTGGATGACCAGTTCGTAGCGGGTGCGCCGGTGGCCGGTGTCGCCCCGGGCGAATTCATTGACCACGCCGGTGAAGCGCCGTAGCGGCTCGCCATCTTGCCAGACCACCAAATCCACCGGCTGTTCCAGAATCTCGGAGGCCTGGATCGACGGGTCAAAACTTGCCAGTTCCAGCCGACCGGAAAACACCTCGGACAGGCGCTCGGTGAGCGTGAAGCCAACCACTGAGAAAAGATCAGAAGGGAGATCGCCAACGCGGGCGGTAAACTGCAATCCACTTGCCTGGGGCATGTCTTCAATCCTTTGAAGATAAATCGGTTTCCGGCTCGTCCTGAGCTGTCCCTGATTATAGCGATCAGGGTGTAGAATGAAACCCCGTGCCCTGCCCGATCATTCAGGATGAGAGGTTGACCGGCGATTCGTTCTGCTGCACCCTAATCTGGTTTCATTATGCAACCGGAGAAAGCGAGTGACTGATTACAAGAACCGAGCGGTAGTGCTCAAACAACGCCCCCAGGGTGAGATCCAGGAAGGCGATCTGGTACTGGAAGAACGTACGGTGCGATCCCCGAACGAGGGCGAGGTGGTTGCCCAGGTACTCTGGCTTTCCCTGGATCCATACATGCGCCCGAGGATGAACGATGCCAAGGGCTACATGGACCCGATTGGCATCGACGAGCCGATCGTGGGCGAGAGCGTGGCCCGGGTGGTGGAATCCCGTTCCGACAAGCTCAAGGTGGGCGACCTGGTCACCTGCTACTCCGGCTGGCAGGAGTACGTGACCTTCCCGGCCGATGCGCCGATGGTGTACAAGATCCAGCAGCGCGACAACGTACCCCTGCAGGCCTACCTGGGCGTGGCCGGCATGCCCGGGCGCACCGGCTACTGCGGCCTAATGTACGTTGGCAAGCCCAAAGCGGGTGAGACCGTGGTGGTGTCTGCCGCCTCCGGCCCGGTCGGCACCGTGGTTGGCCAGACCGCAAAATCCGAGGGTTGCCGCGTGGTCGGCGTGGCCGGCGGGCCAGAGAAATGCAATTTCGTGGTGAACGAACTGGGCTTCGACGCCTGTGTGGACTACAAGGCCGGCAACCTGGACGCGGATCTGAAGGCAGCGTGCCCCGACGGTATCGACATCTACTTCGAGAATGTGGGCGGCGCCGTCACCCGGGCCGTGGCACCGTTGCTCAATCCAGGCGCGCGGGTGCCCATCTGCGGCTATGTGTCAGCCTACAACGCCACCGACATGGCCAGCGTGGAAACGCCCTTCCACGTGCTCAAGGCGCTGGATCCGGTTCCCGAGCACCGCTTTTTCCTGGTGACGGAATGGCAGGAACAGCACCAGGAAATCACCGATATCCTGGCATCTCGGGTGGCTTCCGGGGCGCTGAAATACCGGGAGACTGTGGCGGAAGGCCTGGAGAACGCCGTTGAAGCCTTCAAGGGCATGCTCAAGGGCCGCAACTTCGGCAAGCAGCTGGTTCACGTCGCCGACTGAACCAATCGAGCGGCCGGCCCCGAGCCATGGTCTATCACCCGGCGATCTGCAGGAGCACCTTGCCGGTGTTCTTGTTTTCGCCCACGTAGGCCATGGCTTCTTCGAGCTGCTCGATGGGCCAGGCGCTGTCGATGATCGGCTCAATCTGGCCTGCGCTGAGAAGCGGCCAGACATGCCGGTACAGCGCCTGCATCACATCGCCCTTGTCCTTCACCGTGCGAGAACGAAGCGTGGAGCCAATCAGGCGCTGACGTTTGACCAGCATCAGGCCAAGGTCCACTTCAGACATACGCCCGCCCATCAACCCGATCAGTACAATCCGGCCATCCACATTCAACACCCGCTGGTCCTCGGCGATGTAGCTGCCGCCCACCGGGTCCAGCACCATGTCCACGCCACCCCAGTGTTTCACCGCATCAACGAACGAGCCCTGGTTGCGGTTCCAGACGCCACTGGCGCCCAGCTTGCGGCAGGTTTCCAGCTTGGCGTCGTCGCCGGCGGTGGCAAACACAGGGTTACCGAACGCAGTGGCCAGCTGAATGACAGCAGTGCCCAGACCACTGGCGGCAGCGTGCAACAGCACCCGCTCCCCCGGCTTCAGCTGGGCTTCGTAGTACAGGTTCAACCAGGCGGTGGCGAAAACTTCCGGTATTGCCACGGCCTTTTCCAGCGACAGGCCTTTGGGTACCGGCAACACCTGAACTTCCGGCACCACCACCCGTGTCGCATAACCGCCACCGGTCAACAGGGCGCAAACCTCGTCTCCGGGCTGGAACCGACTGACCCCGGAACCAACCGAGGCAATCCGGCCGCTGACCTCCAGTCCCAGGATGTCCGAGGCGCCGGGCGGTGGTGGATACAGCCCTGCCCGTTGCATCAAATCCGCCCGGTTGATGGCTGTCCAGACAACTTCGATTTCCACGTGATCTGCCGGCGGCGTGCCCGGGCCATCCCAGTCCTCCCAGGTGAGATTGCCTCCGGTAACCTTGATTGCTCTGTTCATGTCTGACATCTCGGCCTTGCTGCTATGGCCACAGCATACCCTATGTTTTTCGGGCATTGCACAACCGGCGTCTCAGTTGGTTACGTCCCGGTTCGAGAGCCAGACACTCTGGTAAGGCTTGAGGGTAATGGAGCCGGAGAGGTCATCAACCTTGACGCCGGAAATGAGGTCCCGCCAGTGATCGGTGCCAATCAGGTTAATGTCGCTCAAGGCCACTTCCTGCAGCTGATCGCTGATGTTGTGAATGCAGAAGATGGACTGATCGCGGCGCATGCTCTGGCGCCAGAAGCCAAACAGCTTCAACCCCAGGTGGAGGGTGAACTGGGTAGCGTTGGGGTGGAATGCCGGCTGCTTGCGGCGGATGGCGATCAGACGCTTGAGTTCGGCAAAGGCCTTGCCGTGGTGGCTCAGGGGGTCGCCGAGCTTTTCTTCCAGATCGTCCAACTGCCACTGGCTGCGGTTGATAGAGCGCAGCCGCCCGGTGTGCTCCACCCGGGCCAGGTCGTTCTCCGTGGCCAACAGGCTGTGGATGTAGAACGCAGGAATGCCTTCGAGCGCCAGCATGATGGTGTGGGCACAGAGAAATCGTGGAAGCTGCCAGTGGTCGCGACCGGATTCGGCGGTGCCCTGCAGTGCATCGTAAAGGGCAATATTGATTTCGTAGGGCTGGTCCCGGCCATCGGGAGTACGACGGAACGACACCTTGCCACCAAAGGACTCCATGGTGTTGATCAGCCGCTGCTTCTCCTCCTCACTCAGCAGCCCGTCGGTGGGGCGCATGCCAACGCCGTCGTGGGAGGCGATGAAGTTCAGGTAGGTGGTGCCCATCTGCGCGGGCGGCATGCTCATCAGCCAGGTTTTCAGATGCTTGCAGTCGCCGGTCACCAGAGTATTGATCAACAGCGGCGGCAGGGAGAAGTTGTAGATGACATGGGCTTCGTTGGCGTTGCCGAAATAGGTCAGGTTCTCCCGGTTCGGCACGTTCGTTTCGGTGATCACCACCGCGCTCGGGCTGTGGTGCTCTATCAGCAGCCGCAGGATCTTGATCAGCTCGTGGGTCTGCTGCAGGTGAATACAGGGCGTGCCCGGCTCCTTCCAGAGGAAGGCCACGGCGTCGAGCCGGAACAGGATGATGCCCCGGTCGAGGTAGTAGCGGATGATGGCGGCGAACTCGATCAACACCATGGGGTTCGCGAAGTTCAGGTCCACCTGGTCCTCGCTGAAAGTGCACCACACGTAGCGCTCGCCGTCATCGGTCTGCACGGCGTTCAGAAGCGGGGATGTTCTCGGCCGTACTACGGCACTCAGGTCATCCCGGGGATTGCCCTCGAAGAAATAATCCTTGCCCGGCTCCACGCGCTTGCGGAAGTTCTCGAACCAGCGGCTACGGGCCGACATGTGGTTGATCACCAGGTCGGCCATCAGCTTGTAATCGCGGGCAATACGCTCAATGTCTTCCCAGGTGCCGTGGGATTCGTTCACCGCCAGGTAGTCCATCACCGAAAAGCCATCGTCCGAGCTGTAGGGGAAGAACGGTAGAATGTGCACTGCGGAGACGGTATCGGCAAGGCAGTCTTCCAAAAACTGGTGCAGGGTCACCAGTGGCTTCTCATCGGCCCGCTGCACGGTGTCGGCGTAGGTGATCAGCACCACATCGGATTCGTCCCAGTGGTTCTGGTGCGCCGGCGGTGGCTCCTGGTTAGGCTCCAGACCCATGGTGGCAAGCAACTGCTCCGCCAGGAAATCGCAGTCCAGCTCCGGGTAGACCACTTCCAGCATGGACTCCAGTTTGACCTTCAGCGGCTGGGTCATGGTTTGAATTCCTCGTTATCCAGCTCCACGGCCTCCAGCAACTGCTCCTTGATGTCTGGTATGGCGCTGGTTACCCGGTTCCAGCTGGGAATGAACGGCGTGTCCATGGGGTTGTCGAGGAAGTAGGCGCCGGCGCGCATCACATTCTGGGCAAACAGCTCCACCGCCTTCTCCTCTTTGTGCCGGTCGAAGGTCAGGCCATTGATGATGGCGTCGTTCTGGTAGGTCTCGACAAAATCCAGGGCAATCCGGAAATAGGTGGCCTTGATGGTGCGGAACTTCTCGTTGGAAAAGATCTCGCCGTTGGTGGCCAGTTTCCGGAACAGGGCCTTGGCGATGTCCATGCTCATCTTGGACAGGCCCTTGCTGGCGTCCTCCGGCGACAGGTCCTGGTGCTTGTGGTCGTACACATCGGCGATGTCCACCTGGCACAGGCGGTTGGTGGCGTAGTTGCGCTTCATCTCCGAGAGCACGCCAATCTCCAGGCCCCAGTCGCTGGGAATGCGCAGATCGTTGATCACATCGGTGCGGAAGGAAAACTCGCCAGCCAGCGGGTAGCGGTAGCTGTCGAGGTAATCCAGGAAATCGCTGGGGCCGCATACCTTTTTCAGGGAACGGATCAGGGGCGTGACCAGCAGGCGGCTGACCCGGCCGTTCATCTTGCTGTCTGCCACCCGGGCGTAATAGCCCTTGCAGAACATGTAGTTGAAGCCGGGATTCGCCACCGGGTAAATCAGCCTCGCCACCAGGTCCCGGGAATAGGTCAGGATATCGCAATCGTGCAGCGCCACGGATTTGCTCACACCCGAAGCCAGCACGTAACCAAAGCAATACCAGACATTGCGCCCCTTACCCATCTCCGTCGGCGCCAGGTTCTGTTCGCGCAGCTTCAGATCAATTTCGCGCAGCCTCGGGCCATCGTTCCAGAGTACCCGGAAGTTCTGGGGCAGTTCGGAGAAGTACTCCAGGGCATGGCGGTACTGCGACTCATCCGCTCGATCCAGGCCGATGACCACCTGGTCGAGGTATGGCACCTTGCCCAGTTCCTGGACGATGTTTTTCAGGGCCGGGCCTTCCAGCTCGGAATACAGCGACGGCAGCACCAGCGACATTGGGCGGGCCTTGCGAAAGCCCATCAGCTCCGCTTCGAGTTCCTCCACCGGGCGCCGGACCAGGTTGTGGAGGGTGGTGACAATGCCATTCTGGTAAAAGTCGCCCATGGCGGCTCTCCTTCGCTAGTAGCCGTACTCGAACAGCAGGTTGAGTACGCACTCGTTCCAGCCTTCGGGGCCGGGTTTGAGAGAACGCATGGCGTGTTTTGCCGAGGGCAACTGGACCTGCTCACTGTTCACGCCCCGGATCACCACCGGTATATCCGCCGCTTCCAGCATTTGCTGATCGTTGGGGCTGTCACCCAGAGCAATCGCAATCAGAGGCCCGTCGCCATGCTCCTGGTACTGCTCTTGATATTTCGAAAGCAAGAACCGGGCCCCGTCGGCCTTATCGAAGACACCCATGGCATGAAGGAACCGCCCACCGGCCACCAGCCGCAGGCCTTCCCGGGCCAATGCGGCCTCAAATTCCGCCCGCTCCTCTTCCGTGCCCAGCCAGAGCAACGGCTCGGTACCCACCCGCTGTTTGGCCATCGCCGCTGCGGCCACGTCCAGGCCTGCCTCACGCGCAAGCTCGTCGGCCGACATGTCTTCAAAGCCCCGAAAACGGGCACCCTTTTCCCGCAGCTTCTCAAGCACGGCCAGCACCTGTGCCCGGGTTGCACCAAAATTCACCACCTTCTCCTGGCTATTGCCGAAGATGTGGGGTGGTATGACCACTGCTGCACCGTTTTCGACGATGAACGGGTCGGTGTTTCCAATGTCCTCACGCAGGGCCCGAATCTCGGGGAGCGTCTTGCTGGAATTGAGAATGAGTGGAATACCGCTGGAACGCAGTTTGGCCAGGGCCGGCTGCGCGGCTCGCCAGTCGTAATTATCATGGTCGAGCAGTGTGCCATCGAGGTCTGAGAAGAGGATCAGGCGGGGCCTGGCCATGGTGAATTCTCCATCAATCTGAACGGAACGTCGGAAGTCCGAGAGAATGGTCTTCCGCCACTTCAATCAGCACATCCGCCCTGCCCGGCATCTCGGCGAGGCAGGCGCGGGTAACCCGTTCGTAATGCATCACGAAGCGGGCCACCTCGGCCTCGCTCATAATGCGCAGGTTTCGCGCGCCTTCGGGAACAGCGCCCTGTTTTGGTGCATCCCGCTCCAGAGCCGCTCCGGCTTTTCGGGCCAGTTTCTGCTCCTGAAGCCTCCGCCATTCCAGCACACAGTCCATGGAGGGCGCCTTCAGCATCACCAGGCAGTCCATCTGGCCGAAGAAATCCCGGTATCCGCCCTTGAGGCACTGGTTCACGTAACCACGCCAGGTGCCATGGGGATCCTCTTCCGATTCGAGCCGATTCACAGGGGCGATCAGCGCGGCTTCGTCCTCCGGCGAGGCGCCCAGACACCAGCCTTCTATCAAGATCACATCGGCCCGGCCCTGAAAGACCGGCCAGTCTGCCTCGGGAACCCGATCGTCCCGGGCCTTGTCGAAAGCCGGAATGGGTGTCTGGTCGTCTGACCCTGCTGAGCGCAACCGGTCCACCACCTGCTGCCCCAGGGCAAGGTCGTGGGTGCCCGGCACGCCGCGCGTGATGAACAGCGGGTGGACACGTTCGGCGAGGTCCTGGCGCTCGGCTCTGGTAAGGTAGATGTCATCCAGAGAGAAATTGGCCGTGCCCGTGCCGTAATGCCGGGACAGGATTTCTCGTAAAAACAGGGTCAGCGTGGACTTGCCGGTACCCTGGGCCCCGTGTATACCCACCACGACCGGCCGCTGCTTCGACCGGCGCAATGCTAGGATGTGGTTTGCCAGGGGCAACAGGGTCTTTTGAACGGTATCTGCGTAGCTCGCTGGCAGGTCTTCCCGGGCAATCAGGTCAAGAACGGTTTGTTGTAAAGCGTGTTCAGGCACGTTGAGTTTTCCGATTTTGTCAGCAGTTAGAAGATAGGCAGCAGAATTCATACCAATGGGAGTATAGGCGTTTTATGAGTGGCAACGGTTTTCGCGTGGAGCACCGCTACCTGGAACTCCCGAACAGTTTCTATACCCGGGTAAAACCTACTCCCCTGAAGGATGCCAGAATGGTGTGCTTCAACCATTCCCTGGCCGAGGACATGGGGTTTCGGGCGGATTCGGAAGCCAACTGGACCGGTATCGGCGCCGGCACTGAACTTCTGGAAGGAATGGACCCGGTCGCCATGAAGTACACCGGGCACCAGTTCGGCGTGTACAACCCGGACCTGGGCGACGGCCGTGGCCTGCTGCTGTGGGAAACGGTGGGGCCGGATGGCCGCCGTTGGGACTGGCACCTCAAGGGCGCCGGCATGACCCCCTACTCCCGCTTCGGCGACGGCCGGGCGGTCCTGCGCTCCACCATCCGCGAATACCTGTGTAGCGAAGCCATGTACGGGCTGGGCATACCCACCACCCGGGCCCTGTTCATGGTGAGCGCCAGAGACCCGGTGCGCAGGGAATCCATCGAGACCGCCGCCGCGCTTGTGCGGGTCGCCCAGAGCCACATCCGCTTTGGCCACTTCGAGTTCGCTGCCCACCATGAGGGGCCGGACGCCGTCAAAACGTTGCTGGAACATGTTATCGCCCTGCACTTCCCCCACCTGATTGACCTGCCGGAGGACGAACGCCGCAGCCGCTGGTTCGAGGAAGTGGTGGAGCGTACCGCCCGGCTGATCGCTGACTGGCAGGCCGTCGGTTTCTGTCATGGCGTGATGAACAGCGACAACATGTCCATTATCGGCGACACCTTCGACTACGGCCCCTACGCCTTCCTGGACGATTTCGACGCCGGCTACATTTGCAACCACACCGACCAGGGCGGCCGATACGCCTACAACCGCCAGCCCCAGGTGGGCTTCGAGAACTGCCGGTTCCTGGCCACCGCGCTGCTGCCCATCATGGATGAAGACGACGTGCGCCGGGGCCTGCGCCGCTACGAGGTGGCCTACAACGACCGTTTCCTGCAGAACATGCGCGACAAGCTGGGGCTTGCCCAGGAGGAAGAGAGTGATCTGAGCCTGATCATGGATACCTTCAGCATGATGCACGAGCACCACGTGGACTACACCCTGTTCTTCCGGGCCATTTCCAACCTGCACAGCCGCGGCCACGCCCCGGTGCGGGACCTGTTTGTGGACCGCAGCGTGGCAGACCAGTGGCTGGAGCGGTACGAGGAACGGCTGCTGAAAGAGCCCCGCGCCCACGATGAGCGGGAATACGCCATGCGCGGAGTAAACCCGAAGTACATCCTGAGAAACTACCTGGCGCAGCAGGTGATTCAGGAAGCCCAGAACGGGGATTACGAGCCCATGAAGGCGCTGTTGAAGGTATTGGAGAGGCCTTTTGATGAGCAGCCCGAGAACGAGGCTTATGCAGCACTACCGCCGGATTGGGGCAAGCACCTGAGCATCAGCTGTTCAAGCTAGGTCACCGGGGCGGGCAGACAAAAAAGGCCGGACGATTGCTCGCCCGGCCTTTTTCGTAGCTTCTCTGGCTCTGGCGATCAGACCGCCTTCGCAGCAATGATCTTCTCGTGCCACTCGGCCGGGCCGGTCTGGTGCACAGACGAGCCACGGGAATCCACCGCCACGGTCACCGGCATGTCTTCCACCTCGAACTCGTAGATGGCTTCCATACCCAGCTCGGGGAAGGCAACCACTTCCGCCTGCTTGATGGCCTTGGACACCAGGTAGGCAGAACCACCCACGGCCATCAGGTATACCGCACCGAATTCCTTGATGGCATCGATGGCCACCTGGCCACGCTCTGCCTTGCCGATCATGCCGGTGAGGCCGGTTTTCTCAAGCATGGTGTGGGTGAACTTGTCCATGCGCGTGGCGGTTGTCGGGCCCGCAGGGCCAACCACTTCCTCCCGCACCGGGTCGACCGGGCCCACGTAATAGATGAAGCGCCCCTTCAGATCGACCGGCAGTTCCTCGCCCTTCTCGATCATGTCCACCATCTTCTTATGGGCAGCATCGCGGCCGGTGAGCATCTTGCCGGACAGCAGCACGGTTTCGCCCGGCTGCCAGTCCTTCACATCTTCCGGGGTGACGGTGTCCAGGTTCACGCGGCGCACGTTCTCGCCCACTTCCCAGGTGATTTCCGGCCAGTCGTCCAGGCTCGGCGGCGTTTGCAGCGACGGGCCGGTGCCATCCAGGGTGAAATGGGCGTGGCGGGTAGCCGCACAGTTGGGAATGATCGCCACCGGCTTGTTGGCGGCGTGGGTGGGATAGTCCTTCACCTTTACATCCAGCACCGTGGTCAGGCCGCCCAGGCCCTGAGCGCCGATGCCCAGATCGTTCACCTTCTCGAACAGCTCCAGGCGCAGCTCTTCGGCGCGGTTGGAGGCGCCACGGGCTTTCAGATCATGAATATCGATCGGGTCCAGCAGGGCTTCCTTGGCCAGTTCCATCGCCTTCTCGGCGGTACCACCAATGCCGATACCCAGCATGCCCGGCGGACACCAGCCAGCGCCCATCTGCGGAACCATCTTGAGCACCCAGTCCGCCACCGAGTCTGACGGGTTCAGCATGGCGAACTTGGACTTGGCCTCGGAGCCGCCGCCTTTGGCCGCCACGTGCACTTCCACTTTGTCGCCCGGCACCATCTTGTAGTGAATGATGGCGGGGGTGTTATCCTTGGTGTTCTGGCGCTTGCCATCCGGATCGGCCAGCACCGACGCCCGCAGCACGTTGTCCGGATGAGTGTAGGCGCGGCGTACGCCCTCGTTGATCACGTCATCCAGCGGCCGATCGAAACCCCACTGAACCTGCATGCCGACATTGACGAACACCGTCACGATACCGGTGTCCTGGCAGATGGGGCGATGGCCCTGGGCGCACATGCGCGAGTTGATCAGGATCTGGGCCATGGCGTCCTTGGCCGCCTGGGACTCTTCCTTCTGGTAAGCCTCATAAACGCCCTGGATAAAATCCTTGGGGTGGTAATAGGAAATGAACTGCAGCGCGTCTGCGACGCTCTCAATCAGGTCGTCCTCGCGGATTACGGTGGTCATAGGCGCCTCATCAGGTGAGTATCGTTATGTCGTGTCGTCAAAAAACGGAGGCGAGAGTTTACCAGAAAAACCGATGAGCGAGTGATTGGACGGAAGGCGGAACGCTTGAGAAAAGCCGTTAAACCTACCCGAGAAAAAAGGTATCATCCTAACCAAACCACAAGAACAACCGAGGAGATCCCGTGACCGACCTCGTCCAGACCGAGACCAAAGACCGCATTCTCACCGTTCGAGTGAACCGCCCGGACCGCAAGAACGCGCTCACCCACGACATGTACACCGCTATGGGCAATGCCCTCGAGCAGGCCCGGGACGACGCCGGCATTCGTTGCGTGCTGTTCACCGGCACCAGTGAATGTTTCACGGCCGGCAATGATCTTGGCGAATTCGCTGCGGGGCTTCCGGGCGATTTCGAGCACACGCCGGTCGGCCGCTTCCTGCTCCTGTTGGCAACCGCCAGCAAACCGGTAGTAGCGTCGGTAAATGGCCCCGCCGTTGGCATTGGCACCACCATGCTGCTGCACTGCGATATGGTGTTCGCCGGCAATAACGCCAAATTCCAGATGCCCTTTGCCAGCCTCGGCCTGTGCCCCGAAGGCGGTTCCAGCCTTCTGCTCCCGGCCTGGCTCGGACGGGTGCGCGCTGCTGAACTGCTGATGCTTGGCGACGCCTTCAGCGCCGAGGAGGCCCTGGCCTTCGGGCTGATCAACCGGGTTTGCGAGCCAGAACACACCGAACAGGCCGCCCTGGACACCTGCCGCCGACTGGCCAGCAAGGCCCCCGCCGCGATCCGGGCGACGAAAGAACTGCTCAATCGTCCCAACCTTGAGGCGCTGCGCGCCACGATGCTGCAAGAGGGTGAGCTGTTCAGCCAAAGGCTCAAATCCCCGGAAGCTGCAGAGGCCTTCAGAGCCTTCATGGAGAAACGGCCACCGGATTTCTCACGCTTCGAGTAACCCGCCGGAATGCATCACAACCCGGCGCCCGGCTACTCGACAAACCGGTAACCCGGAACTATTTTTCAGAAAGGCCGAACGACAACCGCCCGGGGAGGGTTGTATCCATAAGAATCACACTTTTGGCTGATCAACACTTGCCATACTGTCGCTATAGTCAGAGTTACAGAAATTGGCTCAAAGCGCTGGCTACAATTTCAGACAACAGTTCAAGCAGAACAGGCCGCTGACAACGGGCTTACCGGATCAGACCGGCTCCCTCAGCTGCCGAACATAACGACACAACAACAGGAAAAGGTTCCACCCATGTTCAAGAAAACTCTAATAAGTCTTGCCGTGGCGTCTTCCCTTGGACTCACAGGCTGCTTTGATAGCGGTAGCACCGGGAAGAATGCGAATCCGGATTATAGAATCAGCAACCCGGCGATTGATGGCAAAACCTGGCCGATTTTCAACCCGGTCACCAGTGAACTGCCGATTCCTAATGATTTGATTTTTGATTCGGTTGCGAGTGACGGGACCTTCCGTGTTGCGGACACTAGCCCTCCCGTGACTACTGCTCTCAACTCTTTGAGCGGCGCTTCAACCGTTGCGCCAGCTGTTATCAGGTTTAACGGCCAAATCGACGAGAATTCGGTCGATTCTCGAGCCTTCATCTTCACTGATCCGACTGATCCCACAAGCGTCATCCCGAACCCTAACCAAAACGTTTTCCTCATTGAGCTCGACTACGCCAGTGGAGATCCTGTTCGCGGATTGAGCGCAGGCGAACCGCCCACAATTCCCTTGGCCCTCACAGTACAACAAGCCGCTGGGGGAGATGCCGGAGCGGGTGCGGAGCTTGCCGGACTAGCGGCTTCCCCTGACTACAAAGCCGAAGTGGTTCAGCTGGATGGTCAATCTGCTATTCGCATCAATCCGTTGAAACCTCTCGACCCACAGAAACGTTACGTGGTTGTGGTGACCAACGAGGTGCTTGACATCAACGGCGACCCGGTCATCCAGTCTCCGAGCTACGGAAACCTTACAGACGAAAATCAACCGCTGGGCTCCTCTACCCTCGCGCCTGTCCGTACGCTAATCAACTCCTTCTGGGAGAATATCGCGGCAAATTACTTCCAAGTGACGAACAGCGCCCGCCCCTCAGGTAATGCTCTCAGTGCAGCCAACGTGGCGATGTCCTACAGCTTCACTACCTCAAACGACGAAAAGGTACTTCAGTACATTGCTGAGCCTCAGGCCTGGTTCGCTGATCAGTTGACCTCTTTCCTTCGCACCAGCGCTGCTTCTTCGGTGGTCGATGACGAGCTTGATCTGAACTCAGATGGCAAGGTTGACTACAGTGACGTGCTTGCAGCTGCGGACGGCGCAGTTACCAATTTTCCGACGGCGGAAATTGAGGCAGCCTTGGATCCGATCTTTGCAGCAGCGCCGCCCTCGGGATGCGCAGGTCTCACAGGCCAAAATGCGATCAACTGCGTTGGCTTCGCACTTGCGAACACCCCATCTGCAAACAATGGGTTTGCTGATTTGCTGCCCACGCCAAAGGCGCGCAGCGTGACACTCGATCTGGCAGGCACGAACGACGTTACACTTGCGTCAACGCCGCTCGGCCAGATTGTTTCCTCTGGGCTCGTTAATATTGTCCAAGGCACAATAGAAATTCCGTATTTCCTGGGTGTGCCCAGCGGCACCAATGGTTCCCCGCTGCAAACGGCATCATGGAATGCAGACAACACGCTGGCATCGGCTTTGAATACCGCGTTCCAAGGCCTTGGCCTTGAAATTCCGCAAGCGGATCAAACCGTCAGCGACGTTGTCAATTATGTCTTCCCGTTCCCTGAGGAAACGCAACTCGTTGAGGTGCCGCTGCTGGTTCTTTATCCGTCAGACGGTGATGTCAGCGGAGGAACGGTCATTTACCAGCACGGCATTACCACTGACCGCAGCGCTGCGCTGACCTTCGGAAGTGCTCTTGCTGACGCCGCAAAGGTGGCAGTTGTCGCAATCGATCAACCCCTACACGGTGTAACACCAGTATCTCAGGAGTCTCTTGAAGAGCTAGCGACCGACCTTCTGGAAGCCGGACAAGATAACGGCCTGCCTGCGAGCTTGGCTCCATCGGACTCTACAGTAAGCGCCCTTATTGCTGGCCAGCTTAACCTCAGCTTCGTAATGTCCGCTACTGGGCAGAACGCGACTGACTCTCAGGCGACAATTGACTCTGTCCTGTCAGGCGGAACGACAGGTGATGCAGGTCTGGACGCTGCTATTGGCTTCTTGGGCTCTGCAGAAAATACTGTAGCAAATGCGGGAAGTACGGTACCCGGTATCGCGGCTACCGATAACGAGCGCCACTTCAACTTCTATGCTAACGCGGCTAACCGGCCGGTTCAGATGAACTTCGATCCCGCGGTTGCAGCTGGAGAAGATGAGTCTGGAAGCCTCTTCATCAACTTGACCAACTTCCTCAACGGAAGGGACAACCTCAGACAGGGTTCTGTGGACTTGATGAACCTTCGTGCAAGCCTTGGCAACATTGACTTTAACGGTGGTGCCGCTGGCGGTACGCTCGACACGACTAACGTTTACTTCGTTGGGCATTCCCTTGGAACCATCAACGGCTCGCCGTTCGTCGCCGCGTCTAACCAGAACCAGATTAATCTGGGACTTCCTGGCGCACCAAAAACGAGCGACGACGTTGTTGCCGCAAACCTGTTGACTCCAGGTGGAGGAATCGTTCGTCTGCTCGAAAATTCTCCGACCTTCGCACCTGAGATTCTTGGCGGACTTTCGGCCGCTGCCGGTTTGGAGCAAGGGGACGCAAACCTGGAGACATATTTCAACGTGTTCCAGGCCGCACTCGACACTGTTGATCCGATCAACTTCTCGGATAATCACCTGAATGGAGGCTCCCCTGCTGGAATTCTCCTTTCCGAGGTGATTGGAGATACTGTAATTCCTAACAGCGCCGGTGAGGGAAACACCCTTGGAGATGCTTTTGCAGCTCCGCTCGCGGGCACGGAACCGTTGGCAACCACTCTTGATGCATCCAAAACAGGTGTAGATGGAACGCTGCCTGCTATTACTCGCTACACAGCGGGCACTCACGGAACACCAGTTTCTGCAGACAATGCGAATGTGTTTGCTGAAATGGTGACACAAGCTACGCTCATGATTGCAAACTTTGGTGCATCTACCTCTGTCGTAGACGACACTGTGGTCGAAGACTGAGCGATTCCATGGTGAAAAGAAAAAGCCCTCGCGAAGCGAGGGCTTTTTTGTCTCTGGATTCACCGACAGAGTCATTAACAATTTAGCCAAACAATAGCGACATAACGGTGAACCCAGAACATAAACAGACAACTTTGCAAGATGGAGACTTAATTTGCGAATTTAATAGCTAATCCTATCTGCCTCTGCTCATTGCCGTCTCCTCTATCAACATCCAATGTGACGCCGCGACCTGCAATTTGAGGATGCTCCGCCGCCTCCTCAATCGTCAGAACCGGCTCCACACACGCATCCACATCCGCAAAAATCTCCCGCCACTCGGCTAGAGTCTTCTCCCCTACTTTCTCTTTGATCGCCGCCTTCAGGGCTTTCTGATGTTCAGGCTTCTGGCTGGTCGCCAGGCTTTTCATGTCACCGATTCCCAGGGTATCGCACAGCCGCGCCGAGAACTGGGGTTCCAGGCTGCCCACGGAAAGCCATCTGTCGTCACTGGTCCGGTAGTAATCGTAGAAAGTGCCGCCATTCAGCATACCGGTCTCGGGCGCCTGGTGCTGGCCGCCAGCTAGAGCGGCGGCGCCTGCCATGGCGTTCAGGGCGAATGCTGCGTCGGTCATGCTTATGTCGATGAACTTACCCTCGCCGGTATTCTGGCGATGGATAACGGCGGCCAGGATGCCCATGACGGCATGGTGGGAACCGCCGGCCACGTCGGCAATCTGGATACCCATGGGCGGGGGGCCGCTGTCGGCGCGCCCGCAATGGCTGGCGACGCCTGAGATGGCCAGATAGTTGATGTCGTGGCCCGCCCTGTCCCGGTATGGCCCGCTTTGGCCGTAGCCGGTGATGGCACAGTAAATCAGCTTCGGATTGATTGCTTTGAGCGTCTCATAGCCGATACCCAGGCGATCCATGACGCCCGGCCGGAATTGCTCCACCACAATGTCGTAGTCTTTGACCAGCTCCTTGACCTTCTCGACGCTTTCCGGCTTCTTAAGGTTCAGCTGGATGGTTTGCTTGCCCCGGGTCAGATAGGAAAAGGCGGTGCTGAACTTTCCGTCGAACGGTGGCATCACCTTGGTCAGATCCACCCTGTCCGGCGCCTCCACCCTCAGCACTTCCGCCCCCATATCCGCCAGCATCATGGTGGCGTAGGGCCCCGGTAACAGGGTGCTGAAATCCAGGACTTTCAGTGAAGACAGTGGTCCTGCCATGGCAATCTCCTTTAGGTTGGATCGGTTGAAACGGGCTTGATGATTTCATGCTGCCCGGTTTTGCCGACCGGGCCAACTGCCGGTTGCATCATTCCTATTGGCCGTTTCTACCAGCGTGGCCGGCGTTGGTCGGTTGCATTGTTCCACCGGGGTTTTATGATGGGTTTCGTTTTCTTGGAATGGCGAGCGTAATGTCCGATCTGACGGTTTCCCGGCACTTTGTTCAGGCCGCTCTGGTGGGTGCGGAAAGACTGGGTTTCGATACCCACGAGATGCTGCGTGATGCGGGCATTTCACCGGATCTTTTGCGCATCGAGATGGCCCGGGTGAGCAGTGACCAGTTCAGCCGTTTGATGCAGGTGCTCTGGAGCCGCATGGGCGATGAGTTCATGGGCCTTGGTCCCAGGCGTGCCCGCGCCGGCACCTTTGCCACCATGTGCGCCCTGGTGATCGACTGCCCCAACCTCGAGTCTGTGTATCGCCAGACGTTCCAGTTCTCGCGGCTTTTCGAACCGATGGTGTCCATGGAACTTGAGGTGGGTGAGGATAAGGCGCGTCTGGTGACACGGATTGAAGGCGAGATCCACGACCCGTGCTTCTTCCTTCGGGAGAGCATCCTCGTGATCTGGCACCGCCTGGGCAGTTGGCTGATCGGGCAGCCTGTAGAGCTGGAGCAGGCGGAGTTCGACTATCCCCGGCCCGAGCATGGCGATGAGTACCGCCACATCTTCCACTGCCCGCTTACCTTCGAGTCCGACACCACCGCGCTTACCTTCGACAAGCGCTTTCTGTCTGCACCCGTGATTCGCGATAAACCGGAGATGCGTCAGTTCCTGAAAACCTCACCGGCCGATCTGCTGTCCCGGCCAGACGAGAGCAACACCTTTACCGGCCGCATTCGCGCGCTGATTGGTCGGGACTTTTCCAAACCACTGCCGGATTTCGAGTGGATCGCGGCGGAGATGCACACCAGCCCGCAAACCCTGCGGAGAAGGCTCAAGCAGGAAAACACCTCGTTCCAGGAAATCAAGGATCTACTGCGCCGGGATATGGCGATCTACTACCTGGCACGGCAGGAGCTGCCCATCAATGATATTGCGGCAAAGGTGGGCTTCACCGAGCCCTCCACTTTCCACCGTGCGTTCAAGAAATGGACAGGCGTGACGCCCGGAGCCTATCGAGAGGGCGAGCGCGGCAACCTGGCGAGCTGAGTCAGGAACGCTAGGGCGACTGCACCGCGCGAACCAGCTGCCCCAGGGTCTCAGCAATCTGCCGTGCCTGGTCCCGGTTGGCAGCCAACTGGAGCAAGCGAGAGCCATCCCGGGGATCGTAGACCCAGCAGGTTGCTGCGGCGGCTTCACAGCGCCACTCCACCTGAGGATTAATACCAAAAACCTGGATCTGTTCGGTGCTTCTCAGGATCCGGCCGGCTTCATCCCGCCGGATCTCCTGAATGTGGATTTCGCTGCCCTCGGTGGTCACACGGTATTCCACATCCGCCGGGCGATCGAGCCGTACGATGGCCTGATCTCGACGCCAGCCCGCCAGCTCCAGCAAGCTGTTGAGGTGCAGTGTCAGCGCCTCGCGGTCGGTATCCGCCAGGTACAGCTTCTTCAGCGATGCCAGTTGGCCGTCGCCCGCCGGCTCAATCACCGCGACCTGTTCGCTCTCGGCGGCGGCCTGGGGCGTCACGCTGTTCTGCTTGCGGGTCTTCTCAATGGCTGTGATCAGCTTCAGGGCCTCCTGATAATGAGCACCCTCGGCGCCGGCCCGGGATACATAGGTTTCCAGGGCCGACTGCGCCTCGTTCAGATGCGACGCCTGGAACATTACCCGGCCACGGTAAAAGTGGTAATCGGCAGGTTTCTCACCCTCCAGTTGCTGAAGCTGGTTCAGGTACTCGCCGGCCTCGCCCCAGTTCTTGGCCATGACGGCCTCCTCGGTGGCCAGCATCAGCCTGCGGGTTTCGTGTTCAGGCGCCAGGGCATGGGCCTGGGCGGTCACCAGGAAGGACGCAAGGAGGGCGCCACGGACAATCCGGCGACCTGTTGCAAACGATACTGCCATGGCATTCACTCCTGCTCGTTATCTGCACCAACTGCCTGCTCAGAGGCTTCAGGCAGTTCATTGTCTTCGGTCGTGTCTTCAACGGTGTCCGCGTCGTCCCGGTCGTCGACTTCGGCCTGGTCGATGATGCCTTTCGGCAATTCCTTCTTCACCCTCACCCCAAGTTCAACAAACCGGTTGGCCTGAGAAATCAGGTTACCACGGCCCCGGGTCAGGGTATTCATGGCCGAGTCGTAGGTGCCCTGGGCCGTATGCAACTGGCCGCCAAGGCGCTCCATGGCCTCAACAAACACCCTAAGCTTGTCGTAGACGGCACCGGCCCGCTCGGCGATGCGCCGGGCATTCTGACTCTGGCGCTCATAGCGCCAGATGTTCTCGATAGTGCGCAAGGTGGCCAGTAATGTGGTTGGTGTTACCACAATAATCTTTCGCTCGAAGGCTTCTGCGAATAGGTTCTCGTCCTGCTGAAATGCCGCCACAAACGCCGGTTCTATCGGCATGAACAGCAGCACGAAATCCGGCGAATGCAGCCCGTGAAGCTGGCTGTAGTCCTTCTCGCTGAGGGTGCGAATGTGGTTGCGCACCGCCTCCACGTGCTGCTTGAGCGCCTCGTCCTTGACGGTCGAGTCCTCTTCTTCGGTCACCCAGCGTTGATAGGCGACCAGTGACACCTTGGAGTCGATAATCAGGTTGCGGCTGTCTGGCAGGTGCACAATCACGTCGGGCCGATACAGCTGATTATCGCTGTCCCGGTAGCTGCCCTGGGTTTCGTATTCAACGCCCTTACGCAGCCCGGATTTTTCCAGCACCCGTTCGAGAATCAGCTCACCCCAGTTGCCCTGGATCTTCTTGTCGCCCTTGAGTGCCCGGGTAAGATTGGAAGCTTCCTCGGTGATCTGGCGATTCAGCTCCTGCAGGGATTTGATCTCGCTTCTCAGGGCCTGGCGGTCACGGGTCTCCGTGGTATAGACATCCTCCACCCGCTTGCGGAAGTCCTGTAACTGGTCGCGGAACGGGTTCAGTAGGGTATCCAGGCTGGTTCGGGTCTGCTGGCTGAACCGCTCGCTCTTCTGCTCGAAGATCTTGTTGGCGAGATTCTCGAATTCCTGTTTCAGGGCATCGCGGTTGCGCTCGAGCAGTTCCAGTTTCTCGTTGGCAGCTCGACGCTCCTTGTCCAGAGTCACCTCCTGCTCCCGCAGTGTCACACGGGCCTCGTTCAGCTCGCGGCCGAGCTCCTCAGTACGTGACTGGAGAGACTGGCGCTCGCGCTCGAGCTCGACGGTGCGCTCCCTGCGGGCTTCCAGATCCGACTCCAGACCGGCCACGCGGTTCTCGAGGCCGGTCGCCCGCTGGCGCCACTGCTCGATATCCTGCTCAATACGGGTGCTCCGCTCACGCAATTCAGAGGCCGCCTGCTCGAGTTGGGTCTGGCGCTGGGCGTCCAACGCGCGCTCGTGCTCTGCATCGTTCAACTGCCGCTCAAGGTCGGCAGCGCGGCCTTCGAGCGCGGACAATTCGTCGGACAGTCTGCGTTTTTCCGCCAACGACCTTACCAACAATCCCGCCAGTACCGGGATGGCAATCGCCAGGATGATTACCAGCCCCGCCATGGTTTCCGGCCAGGACATCATCAACTGCGTGATGGCTTCGGGCACTGAACTGCACTCCCTTCCTCAAGATCTGTATATGTTCGCGCTTTCGCTCAGGTGTA
Organism: Marinobacter gudaonensis; assembly: GCF_900115175.1. Classification (NCBI taxonomy): domain Bacteria; kingdom Pseudomonadati; phylum Pseudomonadota; class Gammaproteobacteria; order Pseudomonadales; family Marinobacteraceae; genus Marinobacter; species Marinobacter gudaonensis. The sequence goes on along the minus strand of NZ_FOYV01000003.1, from coordinate 136,271 downwards.
CCTGCGTGACAGTCTAACCCAGTTATGGAACCTTTTTCCCGACGCGCCGTGATTCGTTGTGATGACCCGAGAACGAACCACGACTGTTTGGCAATTATTCACTGAGCCGCCATCCAGCTCTGGACGCCCGTCGTAAGATAATCTAAAAGGTTAGAATGTTCGCTGGCTCCGGGGCTATTACGCTTTGTTAACCGGCCGCCGGTCTGAACCGGATCAGAAACGGATTACCGATCATGCTGAAAGAACTCTGGCGAAAACTGGGTGCGGAATTCCTGCAGGCCGACGAGGGCTATTCGGCACATCATGGCCACTCAAACGGCCACTCAGGGTTGTTCGGCAAGGGATCGGCGAACCAGGACGACGCGTTCAGATTGCTTCCCCACATTACCCACACTGGTGAGTTTCACCTGGAGCGCCTCACCCACCTGCTCAAGGCGCGGTACGGAAAGAGCTTTGGCGAACCGGCTACTGCCTCGGAAAGCGATGAAGAGATACGTGAGCTGATCAGCTTTGCAGCCCGCATTCAGGACCAGGATGTGCAACGGGAACTGCTCCTTTTCTATCTCAATTGCTCGCCGGTCATTCAGGAGTATCTCCGGTCCGAGACAATCCTTGGAGACGGGAACTTCTTCTCACTATAGCCCCCTTAACCATCTGTAAATCAACCACACAGATCGGATGTTGTATACTCCCCTTTCCTAAATCACCGGGTTCTACCCAATTGAACAGGTCACGGGCAGGATTGCCCGGGGTGACCGTTTGCCAGTTCAGAGGTTCTTGATGGGTTCTAAAATGTTTCGGGTCGCACTGCCAAAGGCGCCGCTGCTCGCCCTGGCAGGCATTCTGATGCTCTCAGGCTGCTCCGCAGACCGCTATTTCATGGTGCCGAAGACAGATCTGGAAGAGCTTGGAACCTCGATCAAGACGCAACGGGCAACCCTGGTGACCATGGAAGACAATGCCGCGGTTCGCCACAACCAGGTAATGGACCTTAGTCGCTCATCAACCCAAACCATCCTGGATGCCATTGCAACCCAGGTGGAAAAGCCCGAGTGCCCGCCAGTACCAGTCCAGAAGCAGTGCGTTGCCAACGAAAGGTCCAAAGGCCGGGCAGACAGACTCAAGGGCAAGGTGGTTGTGGGTGAGGTCGAGAACTTTTATCTGGCCGGCCCCGGGCTGATCTACAAGGCTCGAATCGACAGTGGCGCAGAGACCTCGTCGATCCATGCAGAGAACATTACCCGTTTTGAGCGGGATGGCAGTAACTGGGTGCGCTTTGATGTGGTTGTGCCAGGCACCGAGCGCCATGTCACCCTGGAAAAGGAAATCTCCCGCCGGGTAAGGGTCATTCAGGCCAGCGCCGATGAGGCTGAGCGACGCGTGGTGGTTGAGCTTCAGTTCTTCATCGGCGACCATCAGCAGGTAGCCGAGTTCACACTGGCCGACCGAACCAACCTCACCTATGAGGTGCTCATTGGTCGAAACATCCTGCGCGACGTTATGTTGATTGATGTCGGCAAGGAGTACGCGACCGAGTTACCGGAATCACTCAGCACCAATAACGGAAACGAATCGTGACCACCCGTTCGCGCCTGCCTTTTTACATTGCCGTCTTCCTGCTCATTGCCGCGGGTATTTCCCTTGCCGTTTGGCGGCATGTGGAGTTTGGCATTCCCTGGCTGACCGGGGAACAGCGACCGGTGTGGATGGTGGAAGCAAGGGTAGACTTCGAGGCCGAGGAGGGCCCTGCCCTGGTGAGCCTGAACATACCGGAGCAGCCACCAGGCTTCCGCATCCTGACCGAGCAGGCTGCCTCGCCCGGCTACGGCTTCTCGATCATTGACAGCTCTGAAGGTCGGCGTGCCGAGTGGACCAAGCGGGAGGCCAACGGCCCACAGACGCTGTATTTCAAAGCCCAGTTTGTGCCGGATGCATCGGCAGAGACCGAGATACCCAGTCGCACCCCCGCTACGCCTCGCACTTTCTGGGAGGAGCCACAGGCGACCGCTGTGCAGGAAATTCTGGACCAGGCGAGAGCCCGCTCCAGCACTCCGGAAAGCATGACCCGTGAGCTGATCCGGCTGATGCAGCCCGACACCCGAACCCAGAACACCACCCTTCTGGTGTCCGAGGATAACTACCTCCAGCTGTTGGTTGACATGCTCAACCACGCAGGTATTGCCGCCCGAACCGCGGATGGCCTGAAGCTCGAGGACGCTCGCAGGCGACAGCAACTGACACCTTACCTGCAGATCTACAACGGCAAGCGCTGGCTGACCTTCGACCCGAAAACCGCCGAGCAGGGTGTTCCTGAGGATCTCCTGTTGTGGCGACAGGGCTCTACGTCTCTCCTGGATGTGGTCGGCGGCGAGAACTCCGAAGTCAGTTTCTCAATGCTCCGGCAGACGGTTCCGGCGTTGCAATTGGCCACTCTGGAATCCGCCTCCGACGGTCTCGGCGTTCTGAGTTTCTATGAGCTGCCCATTGAAGAGCAAAGCATGTTCCGCATGCTGCTGCTTCTGCCGCTGGGTGCCCTGATGGTGGCCTTCATGCGGATAGTAATCGGCATTCGCACCTCGGGTACCTTCATGCCGGTTCTCATTGCCGTGGCGTTTGTCCAGACCACGCTGATTCCGGGCCTGATCGCTTTCCTGTCGGTGGTGGCAATCGGTCTGCTGATGCGAGGCTATCTCTCCAGTCTCAACCTGCTCTTGGTGTCCCGGATATCTGCCCTGATTATCCTGGTTATTTTCATCACCGCAGGGCTCAGCATCATTGGTTACCAGATGGGCTTCAACACCGGCATGACGGTCACCTTCTTTCCCATGGTGATCATCGCCTGGACCATCGAGCGCATGTCCATTCTCTGGGAGGAGGAAGGCGCCCGGGAAGTCATGGTGCAGGGTGTGGGCAGCCTGTTCGTTGCCATCTGCGCCTATCTGCTGATGAGCACACCGCTGGCCGGGCATCTCACCTTCAACTTCCCCGAGCTGCACCTGGTCATCCTGGGTCTGATCCTGCTGATGGGCCAGTACACCGGGTACAAGCTCAGCGAGCTCAAGCGGTTCACGCCCATGAAGGTCTACGACTGATATGGACTGGATTTCACCGCGGGCGCTTAACCGGCTCGGCATGCTGAACATGAACCGGCGCAATGTCGATTACATTGCGCGGTACAACGAACGGTCCGCTTTTCCGCTGGTGGACAACAAGCTGAAAACCAAGCTGGTTGTGGCGGAATACGGGGTAAAAACGCCGAAGTTGCTGCAGGTAGTTCGCCAACAGCATGAGATTTCCCACTTCAAGGAAATGGCAGAGGATCTGGCCGGCTTCGCCATCAAACCGGCCAAAGGCTCCGGCGGCAAGGGCATCACGGTGATTACCGGGCGGGATGGAGACGACTACATTAAGGCCTCCGGAGCCCGGGTCGACTCGCCCTTTCTGCAGCGACACCTGACCAACATCCTGGCAGGCCTCTATTCCCTCGCCGGAACACCCGACGTAGCCATCGTAGAGTCCCTCGTGGAATCCGTTCCCTCCCTGGCGAAGTATTCCCATCAGGGAGTGCCGGATATCCGCATCATCGTCTTCCAGGGCTACCCCGTGATGGCCATGCTGAGGCTTGCGACAACCGCATCTGACGGCAAGGCCAACCTGCACCAGGGAGCAGTGGGGGTAGGACTGGACATTGGCACGGGCCGAAGCCTGAATGCCGTTCAGTTCAACCGTCCCATCAAGCTCCATCCAGACACTGGTCTGGCGCTGGAAAACATCCAGATAGAAGCCTGGGATGAAATGCTGGAGATGGCAGCGCGCTGCTACGAAGCGACCGAGCTTGGCTACATTGGCGTCGATCTCGTTGTCGATGCCACCCAGGGCCCCCTGCTGCTGGAGCTGAATGCCAGGCCCGGGCTTGCCATCCAGATGGCCAATGGCCGTGGCCTCCTCCCTCGCCTGAGAACCATTGAAGCAATCAGGCGACCGCACTTCTCGCCGCAGGACCGGTCCCGGTTCGCCATGGAAACCTTCGCCAGCCTCTAAGCGCTAGATCACAACGGGCAGACACAAAAAAACCGGGGTCGAAACCCCGGTTTTTTCTGACCGTCAGACTGTCAGAGTTCGCCCCTGGCAACCAGGAGCTTGCGCTCGTGGGTCAGCCCCTTGAGCAGCCCCCAGGTCATGATCAGCAGGATCGCCGTGAACGGCAGACCAGCACTGATCGCGGTTGCCTGAATGGCGCCCAGGGCATCCTCGCCGCCCCCGAAAATCAGGGCTGCGGCAATCGCACCTTCTGCCACCACCCAGAACACACGCTGTGCTGTCGGCGCGTCGGTCTTGCCACCGGCAGTGATGCTGTCGATAACCAGCGACCCGGAATCAGACGAGGTCACGAAGAACACCAGCACCAGCACGATGCCCACGAACGAAATGATCTCGGTAAGCGGCAGGTTGGAGAACATCTGGAACATGGCCAGAGAGACCTCGGTCAGGCCGTTCTCTGCCAGGGCTCCAATGCCATCCTGAATCTGCTCAAGTGCGGTACCGCCGAAGGCGCTCATCCACACCACCGTGATCACGGTGGGAATGATCAGCACTGCCGTCACGAACTCACGTACAGTACGCCCCTTGGACACGCGCGCGATGAACATACCCACGAACGGTGACCAGGAGATCCACCACGCCCAGTAGAATACCGTCCAGCCCTGGAACCAGGCTTCGTCCTCACGGCCAAACGGATTACTCAAGGGCAGCGCGTTGGCGATATAACTGGAGGACGTAACCCAGAGCGTCTCCAGAATGGTCATAGTCGGGCCGGCGAAGATGATAAAGAACAGCAGGATGCCGGCCATGCTCATGTTGATGTTACTGAGGATCTTCACGCCGCCGTCCAGGCCCCGCAGTACGGAAACCAGCGCAACGGCTGTAACACCGACGATAATCGCCATCTGGACGTTGACACCACCGCCCGTGTCGAACAGGTAGTTGAGGCCTGAGGCCGCCTGCTGGGCACCGAAACCGAGTGAGGTGGCCAGACCAAAGATGGTAGCCACAACGGCCAGGATGTCGATGACGTGACCCGGCCAGCCCCATACCTTGTCCTTCAGCAGCGGGAAGAAGGCAGAACGAATAGTCAGCGGCATGTTCTTGTTGAACGCAAAGAACGCCAGTGAAAGCGCCACCACCGCGTAGATGGCCCAGGGATGAAGACCCCAGTGGTACATGGTGGCACCCATGGCCAGATTGGCGGCCTGGGCCGTGTTCGCCTCAACGTTGAACGGGGTTTCGTACCACCCGGTATAGTAGGCAACCGGCTCGGCAACCGCCCAGAACATCAGGCCAATGCCCATGCCCGCCGCGAACAGCATCGCGAACCACGACATGGTGGAAAACTCGGGTTTGGCGTCCATCCCGCCCAAACGGATCTTACCGACGGGCATGAAGATGAGAGCCAGACACACCACTACGAAGATGTTGGCACTGATCAGGAAAAACCAGTCAAAGGTCGCAATGATGTCCCATTTTGCGCCATCGAGCAGCTCTTTCGCCTGCCCGGGGAACATCAGGGTACCAATTACGAACGCTATAACCAGTATGGCCGTTATCGGGAATACCGGCGCGTGGAGATCCAGCCCGAACGGTGTGATGTTGTCCTGGCCGGCCACGTAGTCCGTCTGATATTCGTCTTTCACTACTTCGCCCACGTTATGGCGCCTCCTGAGTTGATAAGCCGTTTTTTCAGAATCGGAATTCAATTATTACAAGCGGGTTAGTTTAATGCTTTGAGTTCAAAACATCAAAATGGCACTATTTTCGCTCTCCTTCACTCTTGAGATATATCAAGCATAGCCCAAGCCACGGGCCAGGCCAGCAAATCCGGCAACAATCTGACGTCGGTCCTCGCGCGTACCGGGCTACACTTCAAATAAACCCGGCGCTGCCGGATGGACGCCGCAACAGAGGAACCCATGGAAAGAACAAAGACATTTCCCCTCCGCTACACGGTTTACGTGCTGAGTGTTGTCGGTTTTCTGGCCTCACTGGCACTGTCTGTGTTTTACGGTGCAGGCTACCTCTTCCCTGTCGTTTTCGGCCTTTTCGCAGCCCTGGGAACCTATGACCTGCTTCAGCGGAGGCATACGGTTAGCCGGATGTACCCGATCACGGCGCATTTCCGGTACATGCTGGAGTCCATCGGGCCGGAAATCCGACAATACTTCATCCAGTCAGACACCGAGGAGCGCCCGTTCTCGCGCGAGCAGCGAAGCATTGTCTATCAGCGCGCCAAGAACGTGCTGGATAAACGACCTTTCGGTTCTCTTCTACACATGTATGAGGAAGGGTTTGAATGGATGAACCATTCACTGGCACCAACCCGCCTGACCGACAGCGATTTCCGGGTGGTGATCGGCAGGCGCTGCGAGAAGCCATACAGCGCGAGCGTCTTCAACATATCCGCCATGAGTTTCGGATCGCTTTCAGCAAACGCGATCCTCAGCCTGAATGCCGGCGCCAAAATGGGCGGTTTCTATCACGACACCGGAGAGGGCTCGATCTCCCGCTACCACCGACAGCCCGGTGGCGACCTGGTCTGGGAGATCGGCTCTGGCTATTTCGGGTGCCGCGACAAAAACGGCGCCTTTAATGAGGACATGTTCCGAAAGAACGCGACCCTGGACCAGGTCAAAATGATAGAACTCAAACTATCCCAGGGCGCCAAACCCGGCCACGGCGGCATCCTGCCTGGCGCCAAGGTTACCCGGGAAATCGCCGAAGCCAGAGGCGTGTCTGTGGGAGAAGACTGTGTCTCCCCGGCGAGCCACTCGGCTTTTTCCACACCACTGGAAATGCTCGAATTCATTGATCGCCTCAGAGAGCTTTCCGGTGGCAAGCCGGTGGGCTTCAAGCTGGCCATCGGGCATCCCTGGGAATGGTTCGGGATCGTCAAGGCGATGCTTGAGAGCGGACGGCGACCCGACTTCATTGTAGTGGACGGCGGCGAGGGCGGCACTGGCGCCGCGCCCCTGGAGTTCATTAACCGCCTAGGCATGCCCATGACCGAAGCCTTGCTTCTGGTTCACAACACACTTGTGGGCACCAACCTTCGGGAAGACATCGCGGTGGGCGCCGCCGGCAAAATCACCTCCGCGTTCAACATTGCCAGAACCCTGGCCCTGGGTGCCGACTGGTGCAACGCGGCCCGCGGGTACATGTTTGCCCTGGGCTGCATCCAGTCGCTCAGCTGCCACACCGGCAAATGCCCGAGCGGCGTCGCCACACAGGACCCCAGGCGCAGTAGCAAGCTGGACGTACAGGACAAAAGTGTACGGGTCTACAACTATCACAAGAACACCCTGGACGCGCTTCAGAACTTGCTGGAAGCCTCGGGGCTGCGCCATCCCTCAGAGCTCGGCCCGGAACACATCGTGCGACGCGAATCACGAGCCGAAGTGCACTCGTACATGGAGATCTTTCCGTTCCTGGAGCCTGGCGCACTGTTGGACGGCGAAACGGGCTTGACGATTTTCGACAAGTACTGGGAGACCGCGCGGGCGGATACATTCGAACCGCCGGAATTTATCCGCCAGTTGCGGGATACCAAGCTTCGCTGACAAGCTAGAAAAAAGGGGTAAATTCACTCCCGGATGTTTATTTTTGGTTTGCGCTCGTGTAGACTTCGCTCCCGCTAAGCCACTGAGATTACTCTCAAGTTTCCCGGTGGCAAGCGGCGAATCGGGGCGTAGCGCAGCCTGGTAGCGCATCTGCATGGGGTGCAGAGGGTCGCAGGTTCAAATCCTGCCGTCCCGACCAGATTCGAGAAAAAGCCCGGACCGAAAGGTCCGGGCTTTTTTATTGCGTGCTCGCCAATAAAAAACCGGAGCAGTCATGGGACTATTCCGGTTTCGCGGAACCTTCAAAGAATGCTTGAACCTTCTGGCTGCCCTATTTCACGGGGGCGTTCAGAGCCTCAAGCACCTCTTCCAGCTCGGTAATCATCTGACGGATGAGCTGTTTGTACTGGGAGGTATCGTCTTTGACCTCGTGACTGCTCAGCTTCTGCTTGGCGCCACCGATGGTGTAACCCTGATCGTACAGCAGGCTGCGGATCTGGCGGATGGTGATCACATCGGCCCGCTGGTAGTAGCGGCGGTTACCGCGGCGTTTGACCGGCGACAGCTGGGGGAACTCCTGCTCCCAGTACCGCAGCACGTGCGCTTTCACGGCACAGAGCTCGGCCACCTCACCGATCGTGAAATACCGTTTTCCCGGAATCGCGGGAAGTTCGTTGTTATGACTGGGTTCCAGCATACGCTTCAACTTTTTGCTTTAGTTTTTGTCCCGGGCGAAACGTAACAACACGCCGTGCACTGATCGGAATCTCTTCACCGGTCTTCGGGTTCCGTCCCGGCCGCTGTTTTTTGTCACGCAGGTCGAAATTGCCAAAACCGGACAATTTAACCTGCTCGTTGTGACTGAGTGCGCCTCTGATTTCGTCGAAAAAAGCTTCCACCATTTCCTTGGCTTCGCGTTTGTTCAGGCCCAATTCCTCGTACAACCGCTCCGCCATTTCCGCTTTCGTCAAAGCCGCCATCTCTCAACTCCTCAGTGTTGCCCCCAGCTCTTCTTTCAATGCGTCAATCACACCGTTGAAGAGCGAATGCACTTCGTCTTCGTTCAGCGTGCGCTCAGGATGCTGCCAGAACAGGCTCAGGGCCAGGCTACGGTTGCCCTCACCCAGGCTTTCACCTTCATAGACATCGAACGCCCGCAAGGCGGTCAGCCGCTCGCCGGCGTGCTTTCTGGCCACACGCTCAACGTCGGCAAACGCCACATCGCTCCCGATAATGATAGCCAAATCCCGCCGAACTTCCGGGAATTTTGAAATTTCTTTGAAATTAGGCACATAACCAGTGACGATCGAATTCAAGAATAGCTCAAACATCAGGATCGTGCCATTAAGTTCAAGATTTTTCTGCACTTGCGGATGCAGCGTCCCGAGCCAGCCCACATGCTCGCCGTCGCGCAGCAGTTCCGCGGTCTGGCCCGGGTGGAGTGCCGGATGCTGACTACCGATGAACTGTATTTCCACACCCAGCAGCCGGAACAGGCTTTCCAATTCTCCTTTTACATCAAAGAAATCCGCCGTTCTGCGACCGTTTGCCCAGTTTTCGGGATACTGGCTGCCAACCACAACACCCGCCAGCATCGGCTGCTGGTCAATACGCTCGCCTTCCTGCAGGAAGCGCAGACCGGTTTCGAACAGCCGGATTCTCGGTTGCTGCCGGTTCTGGTTATGGGCCACGGTTTTCAGCAGGCCGCTCCAGAGACTGGTACGCATCACGGACAGATCCGACGATATGGGATTGGCCAGAGCGATGCCTTCCCGGTCGGGATCCACCAGTTGCTGAACTTTCGGGTCCACAAAACTGTAGGTCACCGCCTCCTGATAGCCCTGATCCACAAAGAAATTGCGAATCGCCGAAACCGGCCGAACGGCTTCGGCTACCGGACGCAGCCCCAGAGAGCCCGTGGGTTCAGTCACAGGCAGGTTGTTGTAGCCAAAGATCCGGCCAACCTCTTCGATCAGATCTTCTTCGATAGAGATATCCGGCCGGAAGCTGGGCACGCTGACGCGCCAGCCGTCCTTGAGGAGCTTCTCCACATGCAGGCCAAGCCGGGTGAGGATTTCCTCAACCGTGGTGCGGTCAATCGCCATGCCCAGCACGTCGTTCAGTCGACCCGCCCTCAGGTCCACCAGACGGTCCCCGGGCAAATCCTCGTCGCTGGCCACCTCAACGATCTCACCCGGCTCGCCGCCGACAATGTCCATCAGCAGCTGGGTGGCGCGCTCCATGGCCTCTCGCGCAAGCTTGTAATCCACGCCTCGCTCAAAACGGTGTGAGGCGTCGGTGTGAAGGCCATAATGGCGAGCCTTCCCTGCCAGGGTAATCGGATCAAAGTAAGCCGCTTCCAGAACCAGATCGCGGGTTTTCGGGCTCACACCCGAGTGCTCGCCACCCATGACACCGGCAATGGCAATCGGCTTTTTATGGTCCGCAATGACCAGGGTTTCTGCATTCAGTTCGACTTCTTGGCCGTCCAGCAACACCAGCTTTTCGCCAGCCCGCGCCATGCGAACGACTATGCCACCCTGAATCTCGTCGCGATCAAAGGCGTGCATGGGCTGACCAAGCTCGAGCATCACGTAGTTGGTAACATCCACGGCGGCATCAATCGCACGAATACCGGAGCGGCGTAGCTTTTCCTGCATCCACAGGGGCGATTCCGCCTGCAAGTTCACGTTACGGAGAATGCGTCCGAGGTAGCGCGGGCAACCGGCAGGGGCTTCAATGCGGATATCCGGGACTTCCGAGTGAACGGCCTCCACCGGCTCGATTTCGGGGCTTTCAACCAGGAGACCGTTGAGCACACCCACTTCGCGGGCCAGGCCCTTGATGGAGAGACAATCGGCGCGGTTGGGCGTCAGATCGACATCGATGGTCACGTCGTTCAGCTTCAAATAATCCGCCACGTCCTTTCCGACGGGGGCGTCTGTCGGTAGCTCCATCAGGCCATCGTGATTCTCCGACAGCCCCAGTTCCGCCTCGGAGCACAGCATGCCTTCTGAAGGTTGGCCACGCAGCTTGGCTTTCTTGATCTTGAAATCGCCGGGCAACTGAGCACCAACCACCGCAAACGGCACTTTCAGGCCCTCGCGCACGTTGGGCGCACCGCACACGACCTGAACCTCGGAGCTGCCGTCGCTCACCTGGCAAACCCGCAGCTTGTCGGCGTCCGGATGGGGCTTTACCGAGATCACCTCACCCACGATCACGCCACTGAACTGGCCGGCAACCGGTTCGAACCCATCTACCTCCAGACCCGCCATGGTAATCTGGTCCATCAATTCCTGGGTTCCGATTTCCGGATTAACCCATTCACGCAGCCACTGTTCACTGAATTTCATGGTTCTTGCCTTGTCCTGATGCGGTTTTGCCTGATTGGTTGGATGCCTGACCCTGCGCGTTACCGGAATTGGCGCAAAAAGCGCAGATCGTTCTCAAAGAACATCCGCAGGTCGTTCACGCCGTAGCGGAGCATGGCCAGACGCTCAACGCCCAGACCAAAGGCAAAGCCACGGTATTGCTCGGCATCAATTCCGCAATATTCGAATACCTTGGGATGCACCATGCCGCACCCCATCACCTCCAGCCACTTGATGGAGCCGTCAGCCTCACGACCCCATTCAATGTCCACTTCCGCGGAGGGTTCGGTGAACGGGAAGTAGGATGGCCGGAAGCGCACCTGCAGGTCACGTTCGAAGAACACCCGCAGGAACTCCTCCACCGTGCTTTTCAGATCCGCGAAGCTCACATTCTCCTCAACCAGCAGCCCTTCCACCTGGTGGAACATGGGGGTGTGGGTCATGTCGGAATCACAACGGTACACCCGACCTGGACAGATCATCCGGAAGGGCGGCTTGCCGGCCTCCATGGTGCGAATCTGCACAGGAGAGGTATGGGTACGCAACAGCGTGCCTGGGTTGAAATAGAAGGTGTCGTGCATGGCACGGGCCGGATGATGCCCGGGAATATTCAACGCCTCGAAGTTATGATAATCGTCTTCGATCTCCGGCCCCTGCTCTACGGTATAGCCGGCCCGGGCGAAGAATTGCTCGATTCGCTGCAGTGTACGAGTCACCGGATGCAGTCCACCAAGATCCTGGCCACGCCCCGGCAGGGTTACGTCAATGGATTCGCTGGCGAGCTTTTTCTCGATGGCAACCCGCTCAAGATCGTGGCGCCGGGCATTGATCGCCTCTTCCACCCTGGCTTTGGCTTCGTTGATTTTCTGGCCCGCTGCCGGACGCTCCTCGGCGGAGAGCTTACCCAGGGTCTTTGCCTGCTGGGTTATCGAACCCTTCTTGCCGAGGTATTCCACTCGAATTTGATCAAGTGCCTGCAGGCTGTCTGCTTTTTCGACCGCCGCCAGACCGTCCTGAACCAGTTGCTCCAGGTTTTCCATTGACCCTGCTCCAAACCAGAAATGGGAGTGCTAAATCTGCAGTTTCACAAACAAAAATAGGGGAAGAGCGTGCCCTTCCCCTATCAGAAGGCGCCATCATGATCTCACGAGGCGCCCATATCGATCAGCAATCGATGAAAGAGCTAAGCGATCACAGGGACGCTTTGGCCTTCTCAACAACAGCGGCAAACGCCTGCTGCTCGTTCATGGCCAGATCGGCCAGAACCTTACGATCGATTTCAACGTTTGCCTTCTTCAGGCCAGCAATCAGACGGCTGTAAGACAGACCGTTCGCGCGGGCGCCAGCGTTGATACGGGCAATCCACAGGGCGCGGAATGCACGCTTGCGGTTACGACGGTCACGGTAAGCGTACTGACCGGCCTTGATAACCGCCTGCTTGGCTACGCGGAATACACGACTGCGCGCACCGTAGTAGCCTTTGGCCTGATTAAGAATCTTTTTGTGACGACGGCGTGCGACCACACCACGTTTTACACGAGCCATACTTTAATCCTTCTACCTTTACTTTCTAAGGAATGATTGGCGCGGCTGGATCAGCACGCGGTCATACGCTTGATAGATGCCACATCAGACTTGGCGATGAGCTTGGTGCCGCGCAGCTGACGCTTACGCTTCGGGCTCTTCTTGGTCAGGATGTGACTGGTGAAGGACTGCTTGTGCTTGAAGCCGGTGGCGGTTTTCTTGAACCGCTTGGTGGCTCCGCTTTTGGTTTTCATCTTAGGCATTTTTTAAAACTCCGCATTCTATTTTAAATAAACAATTGTGTGTTCCTGAACGACAAATCCCCCGCATGCGCGGGGGACAAGCACCCGATCAGGCTCACTTCTTCTTGCGGGGCGCCACAACCATGGTCATCTGCCGGCCTTCCATTTTCGGCCGCATCTCTACCTGGGCAAGCTCTTCCACGTCTGATTCAATGCGCTGCATGAGTTGCATACCAATTTCCTGGTGTGCCATCTCACGGCCACGGAAGCGGATCGTGATTTTGCCGCGGTCCCCGTTCTCAAGGAAACGTATCAGGTTGCGTAGTTTGACCTGATAATCCCCTTCTTCAGTTCCGGGACGGAACTTAAGCTCTTTAACCTGCGTCTGCTTCTGTTTTTTCTTGGCAGCCGCCTTGGCCTTCTTCTCTTCGAAGATCTTCTTGCCGTAATCCATTATCTTGCAGACGATCGGATCGGAATCCGTAACCTGCACCAGATCGAGAGAGGCCTCTTCGGCCTGTTTCAGTGCATCCTCAATCGGCACAATACCAACCTGATTGCCTTCGGCGTCGATCAGGCGGACTTCAGTTGCGTCAATGTTCTCATTGATAGGCGCTTTAGGAGTACGCCCACCCCGATTCGTTCGCTGTTTAATAATCAGATCTCCGTTTTGGTTCTGCCTTTGCGCTGAATGTCCTCTGCGAGCAACTGTTCAAACGCTTCAAGCGATAAGGTACCCAGATCTTCGCCCTTTCGGGTGCGTACGGCAACCGCGTTGTTTTCAATTTCCTTGTCGCCGACGACGACAAGATAGGGAACCTTGTTAAGAGTATGCTCGCGGATTTTAAAGCCGATCTTCTCGTTTCTCAAGTCAGCATTAACCCGATAGCCCAAAGAATCCCACTTTTTCGCCAGATTCTGGCAATAATCGCGCTGATTATCGGTAATATTGAGGACCGCCACCTGAGTGGGCGCCAGCCAAGTCGGGAACGCCCCCTCGTATTCCTCGATCAGAATACCGATGAAACGCTCGAACGAGCCCAGCACCGCACGGTGCAGCATCACCGGTGTGCGACGCTCGGAATTGTCGGCCACATACTGCGCCCCCAGCCGTCCCGGCATGGAGAAATCGACCTGAATAGTGCCACACTGCCATACCCGACCGATACAGTCTTTCAGGGAGAACTCGATCTTCGGGCCGTAGAAAGCACCCTCACCAGGCAACAATTCCCAGTCAACCCCTTCGCGGTTAAGCGCTTCTTCCAGGGCCGCTTCCGCCTTGTCCCAGACTTCGTCAGAGCCAACCCGCTTTTCCGGCCGTGTCGAGAGCTTGTAGAGGATCTCGGTAAAACCGAAGTCCGTGTAGATCTCGTGCAGCATTTCAATAAACGCGGACACCTCTTCCTGGATGGCATTTTCTTCACAGAAAATGTGGGCGTCATCCTGGGTAAAACCGCGCACCCGCATCAATCCGTGCAGAGCGCCGGAAGCCTCGTTGCGGTGACAGGAGCCGAACTCCGCCAGCCTCAACGGCAGATCCTTGTAGCTCTTGAGCCCCTGGTTGAACACCTGCACATGGCATGGGCAGTTCATCGGCTTGATGGCGTAGTCGTGCTTCTCCGACTCGGTGGTGAACATGTCATCCTTGAACTTGTCCCAGTGGCCCGACTTTTCCCAGAGGGTGCGGGACACCACCTGCGGTGTCTTGATCTCTTTGTAGCCATGCTCCTGCTGCTTGCGCCGCATGTACTGCTCGACTTCCTGGTACAGCGACCAGCCATCGGGATGCCAGAACACCATGCCCGGCGCCTCTTCCTGCATGTGGAACAGGTCGAGCTTCTTGCCGATCTTGCGGTGGTCCCGCTTTTCGGCCTCTTCCAGCCGGTGCAGATAGGCTTTCAGGTCTTTCTTGTTACCCCAGGCGGTGCCATAAACCCGTTGCAGCTGTTCGTTGCTGGTGTCGCCACGCCAGTAAGCGCCGGCCACCTTGGTGAGTTTGAATGCCTTGAGCTTGCCGGTGCTGGGCACATGCGGGCCTCGACACAGGTCAATGAAATCGCCCTGGCGATAGAACGAGAGATCCTCATCGCCGGGAATGTCCTGGATAATCCGGACCTTGTACTCTTCGCCCATCTCTTCAAAGAGCTTGATGGCCTCTTCGCGAGACATAACGGAACGGTGAACCGGAATATCCTGTTTGGCGAGTTCTTCCATGCGCTTCTCGATGCGCGCCAGATCTTCATTGGTGAAGGGGCGATCGTACTTGAAGTCGTAATAGAAGCCATTGTCGATCACCGGACCAATGGTGACCTGGGCACCCGGAAACAGTTCCTGGACAGCCATGGCCATCAGGTGGGCGGTTGAATGGCGAATAACATCCACGCCCTCTTCATCGCGCTCGGTGACAATGGCCAGATCGGCGTCTTTCTCGATGCGGTAGCTGGTGTCTACCAGCTTGCCGTCCACCTTGCCCGCCAGGGCGGCTTTGGCCAGGCCGGCGCCAATGTCAGCGGCAACATCGTGAACGGTAACAGGTTCGGCAAAACTGCGGTGACTGCCGTCAGGCAGGGTTACGACGGGCATGAAATACTCCTGTTGGTTACTCAGCGGTGATCTATACCAGAGACCACTTGGTGACGGCACTGCGCGACACAAACCGCGGGCCATTTCGTCGCGAAGTCTAACAGAAAAAAACCCGGCAGGTTAATGCCGGGTTTCACGGTTTTCTTCCAGGTGTTGCGTGGCGTCAGGCCGTCTGGCCCATGGTCTCCTCCCTTGCCCGCCGTCGCAGCTGGCCATAGGCAAGTAGCCCCAACAGGAGCAATGCCGGGATGAACATCAGCTCTTTCGGGGGCCGGGGCAACTCCACCTGCACTGCGTCGATTGTCCAGCCAAACTGGATACCGACTCTCTCCGCAGGGCTGCCAAACGCGACAAAATCCACCACCATCTTGTCGCCATCGGGACTCAGTTCCAGGCCAGCCTCCATGAGTCGCTGCTCCGGTGTCTCGCCCGCGGGTATGGGCAGCCGGACATAGGTGCTCACCTCGTCGCCGTCGATGTTCATACCAGACGCCTTCAGTATGATCGGCTGGTCCGCCGGAATATCTTCAACATACTCCATGACCTGCACACCCGGACGATCTTCGGTGGGGGGATAGATCATGTCCCACCAGTATCCGGGACGGAACATGGTGAAAGTGATCAGCAACAGCAGGAGGGTTTCCCACTTGTAGTTCTTGGTGAACCAGAAGCCCTGGGTTGCCGCCGAGAACACCAGCATGGCCGTGACCGCGCTGAATATCGTAACCAGCAGATCAAACCAGCCGGTAAGGCCGATCAGCAGCAACTGGGTGTTGAAAATGAACATGAACGGCAGGATCGCTGTTCGAATATCGTAGGTGAAACCCTGCACACCCGTTCGTATCGGGTCGGCACCCGAAATGGCCGCTGCCGCGTAGGCGGCAAGACCCACCGGCGGCGTATCATCAGCGAGGATACCGAAGTAGAACACGAACAGGTGCACCGCGATCAGCGGCACAATAAGCCCGTTCTGGGCCCCAAGAGTTACGATCACCGGCGCCATCAGGGTCGAGACCACGATATAGTTGGCTGTGGTCGGCAGGCCCATGCCGAGAATCAGGCTGATAACCGCGGTAAAGATCAGCATCAGCAGCAGATTGCCGCCAGACAGGAACTCCACGAAGGCCGTCATCACCAGGCCAATACCCGTAAGCGTGACGGTACCCACAACAATCCCCGCGGTCGCGGTCGCAACACCAATACCGACCATATTGCGGGCGCCGGTGGCCAGTGAATGGGCAAGATCGAAGAAACCATCCAGGGTCAGGCGGCCGAAGTCACCATGCTTGCGGAAGAAGGCCTTCAGAGGCCTCTGTGTGATCACAATGAAAATCATGAACAGGGTCGCCCAGAACGCTGAGAGCTGAGGTGAGAAGCGCTCGACCGTCAGGCACCACACCAGAACCACGACCGGAAGCAGGAAATACAGGCCAGTTTTCACGGTTGGTCCGACCGGGGGCAGCTCGCCCATGTCCTTGTTCGGATCGTCTTCTTCCAACTCGGGAAAACGAGTCGCGTAGCCCACCAGCGCCACATAGACAAGCACAAGCAGTGGCGCAAGCACCCAGATAGCCGCCTCGCCCAGAAGCGTCTTCATCCAGCCGATGCCGTAATACACGGCCAGGGTAACCACAATCAGCCCGATCAGAATGACCACCCAGTTGAGCATGCGCTGGGCAAGGGTCGGCTTGTTGAGGCGTTCGATACCCTGCATATTGAGCTTGCAGGCCTCAAGGTGAACGATGTAGATCAATGCCACATAGGAAATCAGGGCAGGCAGAATGGCGTGCTTGATGACCTCAAGGTATGAGATCCCTACGTACTCCACCATCAGGAATGCAGCGGCGCCCATGATCGGGGGCGTCAGTTGCCCGTTGGTGGAAGCGGCAACCTCGACCGCACCAGCCTTGGTTGCAGGGAAACCCACCCGCTTCATCAACGGAATGGTGAAGGTACCGGTTGTTACTACGTTGGCAATCGAGGAACCGGAAATCACCCCGCTCAGACCGCTGGACACCACCGCCGCCTTGGCGGGACCGCCGCGCATATGACCAAGCATGGCGTAGGCTACTTTGATGAAATAGTTACCGGCGCCAGCCCGCTCCAGCAGGGCGCCGAAAAGCACAAACAGGAAGACGAAGCTGGTGGACACCCCAAGGGCGACACCGAACACCCCTTCCGTACCGAGCCATTGATGAGACGCCAGCTTACTGAGGCTGACCCCCTTGTGCGCAATCACATCCGGCATGTAGGGGCCGGCAATGGAATAGGTAATAAAGACCGCAGCCACAATGGTCAGTGGCAGGCCAAGCGAGCGTCGGGTCGCTTCCAGCAACAGCACCAAACCAATCAGGGCAACCCAGAGATCCTGAGTGATCGGCGCGCCAGGGCGAGTAGACAGCTCTTCATAGAAAACATACAGGTAGGAGGCACAAAAAGCCGCCACCAGGGCGAGGACCCAATCGTAAAAAGGCACTTTATTGACGTGCCGACCACGGATCATCGGAAAGGACGCGAAGGCCAGAAAAACAGCGAAGGCCAGGTGAATCGAACGGGCTTCCGTCGAATTGAAAATGCCGAAATCCAGAATAAACGGGAGCGGTGACGCAATCCAAAGTTGAAACAGCGACCACACCAGGGGAACCACGAACAGGATAACGGCCGCATAGCCGCTGGCCGCCCTGCCTCCGGTTTCAGTCTGCAGGATTTCCTCTACATTGCCGCCGCCAGCGCTACCTCCGTTCGACGGATCGCTCGTTGCCATAAGTAATTCCTGTAGCGTGAAAGGTTAATCTCTGGAAGGAAACCCGGCGGGCAAACGCCCGCCGGTCCGGATTAACGACCGATCAGTCGATCAGGCCAGCTTCCTTGTAGTACTTGGCAGCGCCCGGATGCAGCGGCGCACTCAGGGCATCAGAAACCATCTCTTCCTTGTTCAGGTTAGCGAACGCAGGATGCAGTCGCTTGAAGCTGTCAAAGTTCTCGAATACCGCTTTGACGACAGCATAGACTACATCTTCCGGTACATCGGTGGAGGAGACGAAGGTAGCGGCCACACCGAACGTGGTCACGTCTTCATCGGTGCCACGGTACATGCCACCCGGGATCACCGCCTTGCGGTAGTACGGGTTCTCTTCGATCAGGGTTTCCGTAGCCTCGTTATCCACGCTCACGATCACGCTGTCGCATGATGTGGTGGCTTCCTTGATCGCACCGGAGGGGTGGCCGACGGTGTAGAAGAAGGCATCGATGTTGCCATCACAGAGAGCCTGGGACTGTTCCGCGGCCTTGATCTCGGCCGCCAGGGCGAACTTGTCCATGCCCCAACCCATTTCTTCCATAAGGACTTCTGCTGTTGCACGCTGACCGGAGCCGGGGTTACCCACCGATACCCGCTTGCCCTCCAGGTCCTTGAAGGTCTTGATACCGGACCCTTTGCTGGCGACCACGGTGAACGGCTCAGGATGCAGGGAAAATACCGCACGCAGTTCCTTGTTGGCGCCGTCGTCCTTGAACTGGCTGGTGCCGTTATAGGCATGGTACTGCCAGTCAGACTGGGCAACCGCCAGGTCCAGCTCGCCCTGGCGAATGGCGTTCAGGTTGTAGACAGAGCCGCCGGTGCTTTCCACCGAGCAGCGGATACCATGCTCCTTACGATCCATGTTCACCAGACGACAGATTGCCCCACCGGCCGGATAGTAAACGCCGGTAACCCCGCCCGTGCCGATGGTCACGAAGCGCTGTTCCTGGGCTGAAACGGACGTGGAGGCAGCACCGAGACTGACGGCTGCAGCGACAGCGAGTGCGGAGGCTTTAAGTTTCAGTGTCATGTGAGTTCTTCCTTTTCTGTGTGTTATTGGCAATCGCCCGCACGTTCCTACGGACAGACTTCATCGTCGTCTGAAAACATAGACCACTTCACACCATAAATAAAGGTTGGATTAGCTGGCTAACCGGTTGACGGGACAACAAAAAAGCCCGCAATGCGGGCTTTTTTGCTCCTCGTCTCCCGTGGAGACTGACGATCTATTTGGCCGCTCGGGCCTTTGCAACCATGCGATCCGGTCGCAGCAGGAAGCGGGCCAGGGCCGGCAACAGCCAGATAGCACCGACCATGTTCCAGATGAACATGAAGAACAGCAACAGTCCCATGTCTGCCTGGAATTTGATGGGCGAGAAGATCCAGGTCACCACACCAAGACCCAGTGTTACGCCGGTGAACATAACCGCCTTACCGGTAGAACGCAGGGTCTCGTAGTAGGCCTCCTGCAGGGTCTTGCCCTCCAGCAGGTACTTCTCGAGCTTGCTGTAGATATAGATGCCGTAGTCGACACCAATACCGACACCCAGCGCAATCACCGGCAGCGTGGCCACCTTGATGCCGATACCGGAGACCGCCATGATCGCCTCACACAGTATCGAGGTGAGTCCCAGCGGAATCACGATGCACAGCACCGCACGGACAGAACGGAAAGTGACCAGGCACAACAAACTCACCACGCCGTAGACCAGGATCAGCATCTTGTCCTTGGCCGAGGAAATCACCTCGTTGGTGGCCGCTTCAACGCCGGCGTTACCCGCTGCCAGCAGGAACCGGTGTTCTTCGTTGCTGTTTTCTTCGGCAAACGCCTCGACACGCTCAACCACGGTCTGCAAGGTTTCTGCCTTGTGATCTTCCAGGAACACCAGCACCGGGGTCAGGCTGCAGTCGGTGTTGATCAGCCCGGCCGGGGCCTCGCGGATGGAGGCATTGATGATGGTCTGGTTACGGGAGATCTCATACCACTTCCAGTTACCCTCGTTCAGAGCCTTGGTCACAATCTTGGAGACATCGGCCAGAGAAGCGGACGACTGGACACCCGGCGTGTTCTGCAGCTCCCACTGCAGCTTGTCCATGGCCCTCAGCACATTGTACTGGGTGCACTGCTCTTCCGGTGTCTTGACCATCACCACCAGAACATCAGCGCTCGTCGAGTAGTTGTTGATGATGAAGGCGTTGTCCTTGTTGTAACGGGAATCCTTCCGCAACTCCGGAGCACCCTGGTCAAGATCACCAATCTTGAGGTCTTGCTTGTAATAGAGCCCCAGACCCAGACCGATTACCGCGATGAGCAGGGAAATCGGAGCCACGCCGGGGTGCGAGAAGTAAGACATGACGCGCCACTTTCGATCCTGCTTCTCGCCATGGTTCTGCACATGACGCACGCCGCCCTTGGAAATGCCGAGGTAGGACATGATCAGAACGTGCAGCACCAGGTTGGTAATGATGACGAACGCAACACCGATACCCGCGGCAATCGCCAGATCGCGAATGACGTCGATCTCGATGAAGAACAGGGTCAGGAAGCCGAAGGCATCGGATATCAATGCCAGCATGCCCGGGATGTACAGAGCCCTGAAGGCAAGCCGTGCGGCCGTCACCGAATCAAAGCCTTTGGCCGCCTCAACCGCCATGGCGTTGACGATCTGTACACCGTGACTGATACCAATAGCAAACACCAGGAACGGCACCAGTACGGAATAGGGGTCGAGCCCGTAGCCAAGCAGACGCAGGGCGCCCAGCTGCCAGAACACCGCGATGATCGACGTGAAGACCGGTACCAGCGTGCCGGTGATGGAACGCGAGTACCAGAACAGCAGAAGCGTGGTCAGCACAATGGTGATTCCGGCGAACCAGGCAATGGAGCCGATGCCCTCAATCAGATCGCCCACTTTCTTGGCGAAGCCAACGATGTGGATCTGGATGTTGGGGTTCTGCTCTTCGTACTTGTCGCGAATCTTTTCTTCAAGCTGACGGGAGAATTCCGCGTAGTCCAGTGCCTCCCCGGTTTCGGGGTTCTTCTCGTAAAGCGGGGCATAGACGATGGTGGACTGGAAGTTGTCCGAGACCAGACGCCCCACTTCGTTGGAGCGCAGCACGTTCTGGCGCAGCTGCTCCAGACTGTCGCGGGAGCCGTCATAGCCATCGGGGATAACCGTACCGCCCTGGAACCCCTGCTCGGTCACCTCTACCCAGCGGACGTTGGAGGTCCACAGCGATTTCAGACCGGAACGGTCCACGCCGTTCAGGTAGAACACCTCATCGGTGATCTGCTTCAGGGTTTCCATGTACTCCTGAGTGAAAATATCGCCTTCTTCCACAGCAACGGCGATACGCACGAAGTTACCGAGGTTCTCCAGATCTTCCCGGTGCTCCAGCATGTTCACGATGTACGGATGCTCAAGCGGAATCATGCGCTCGAAGCTGGCATCGGGCTGGATCTTGGCGGCGTTATAGCCGAGGAAGACGGTCAGCAACGCGAGAATCGCCAGGATGGCTGCCCGGTTATTGAACAGCAGTCGCTCGAGGAAAGGTTCCGCCTTGGGAGTGGTCAGGTAGTGCTCACCCCTGTCATGATTCGGGTTGGACATTCAAAAGCCCCTCTATTGTTCGTTCGGTTATTGCCACATCAGGGCGTTATTGAAGGTTCTTTCCGCGGGCGTCCGTGATCTTGGCGCCACCTTCACCGACAATCAGCAGATCGGTTCCGGAAATGGGCACCACACTCATCACACCCTCGCGATCACTACGGAAAGATTCCCGAAAGGTTTCCGCGCCATTGGTACTCAGCAGAACTGCACCACCGTTACCAACCAGCGTAATCCGTCCGTCATCCGCAACCACGCCGTCGTTGAGGGTGGCACCGGCCGAGTTCGGAACCATGCGCCAGGACTTGCCCAGGTCGGTGGAGAACAGCATGTTCCCCCGCAGGCCGAATGCCAGGATTTCGTTCACCTGGCCAGTTCCGATAACACCGAACAGGGAGCCGTCATAGGGGGACTCGCGGCGCTCGAAGGTCTCGCCGCCGTCTACCGATACGTGGATCTGACCGGCCTCACCCACCAGAACGATGGCGCCACCGGTGATCCGGGTGATGCCGTTGAGGTGGAAGTTCTGGCGATTATCAATTCTCGGGGCCCAGTCACTCCACGTTTCACCGCCATCCACGGTACGCAGGAACATACCATAGGCACCAACCACAAAGCCCCGCTGCTCATTCTCAAACCACACATCCAGCAACGGGTTCACGGGACCAATCTCCAGGTCCGCCTGCAGGTTCTCGAGGGCAAAAAACAGATCATCCAGCGCCCACTCGAGGTCGCTCTTTTGCTCTTCTGGAGCCTCCTCGATCCGCTCTTCCATGGCGGCAATCTGCTCTTCACGGCTCTCGATGGCCAGCTCCAGGGCACGGGTACCGTCCAACTGCAGCTCCCAGGTGGCACCGGCGTCGGTTGTTTTAAGAACAACCCCACTGTGGCCCACCGCCCAGCCATGAGTATCCGAGCCGAAATCGATACCGGTCAGGGTCACTGAAACGGGAACCTCGCCCTGGGACCAGGTTTTGCCCTCATCGTCGGAATAGATGATGTGGCCACGCTCTCCCACAGCCACAATACGCTCGCCTGCGCGGGTCACGTCCGTCAGGAGATTTTCCGGGGCCAGATCGGTCAGCCGGGCCGGGGTTTCGATGATATCTGCAAGCGCAAACGCTGCCGGCGCAGACCATGCCATGGAAAGTCCAAGACAGGCCGCTCCCAGAGTCTTGCACATCAACCTTTTAGCCATTCAGATTGCCTATTGTGTTGTGTTGAACTGTGTCTCTGCCCGGCATTGCCGGGTATAACTGTAAACATACCGACAGCCTCACGGCTGCCGGTATGTCGGGTCGCCACTTCCCTGGGGCGGGGGCACGTCCTCCGTCACCGGGGCCTTATCGGACACTCCGGCGGCGCAGGGACGCCGGCGAGAAGTAGCGCCGGTTCGGAACCTCGTTGGTGAATACCCGGGTGTTCGGCTCTTCGGTATCCAGGCCAAGCACGTGATACCGGCGGGCCTGGAGATCATGATAGACATCCAGAACCGTCCACACGCCCGGGAGTTCGTAATAATTCTTTGGCAGGCCCATGGTCACACGCCAGAGCTCGCCCCGACCGTCGTACTGGTCCAACAGCACGGTATTCCAGCTGTCCTCGTCGATGTAGAACCGACGCTTGCCGTAGATGTGCCGCTCACCTTCCTTGAGTGTTGCTTCCACCACATGCACCCGATGCAGCTCCCAGCGGGTCAGATCCGGGTTGATGTGGGTAATCCCGAGGATCTCCTCATAGGGCAGCCCTTTCTCACCGATGCGGTAGTTGTTATAGGGAATGTAGATTTCCCGCTTACCCTCGTAGGTCCAGTTATAACGGTCCAGGGCACCGTTGAAGATATCAGTGTCGTCTGCGGTACGCAGGTTATCAGCCGCCGCGATGGGCGAATCATAGCCGAGGTTCGGGGCCCGACGCACGCGCCGTTGCCCGGCGTTGTAACCCCAGCCATTACGCGGGTTGATGATCTGGTTCAGGGTTTCGTGAATCAGAATCGCGCCACCGGCCAGACGGGGCGGTGACTGGGTAAAGGACAGGTAATAGAAGATGACGTTATCCAGTGTCTCCTCGCTGCCCTCGGGGTTGTAGAAGTTGAAGAAGGCTTCCTGCTGTGAAGTTACCAGGCCATACTCGCCGTTGGTCTGCACGGCAACTTCGCTGGAACGACGGGTCACGGAAACACCACGCCACCGGGTCAGGTGGTTCCAGATTGCCTGCCAGGCCTTTTCCTCATTGGTGCCGTGCAAAATCGGGAACGGATAGCCCCCGAAAGCACCATCAAGACCTTCGCCCTCACCCACGATTTCGGCGCTGACCGCGTTTTCCTTGGTGTTTTCAGCCACCCAATCGGGTACGGCATGGGTCCGACGGGAGCGGTAAACCGGCACTTCAAAGGTGGTCGGATACGTCTCCAGCAATGCCTTCACGCCGTCCGTGAGGTACTCCTCGTACTGGTCCATATTGGCCGGGGTGATGGTGAACAGAACCTCATCGTCCGGGAACGGATTGATGTGGTGCTGACCGCTGCCCTCATAGCCAGGAGGGGGGTCAGTAAGGCCGCCGGTCCAGGGCGGGATGGTACCGGCCTCATTGCCGGCCTTGGGTGAGCCAAAGGGAGTCAACTCGTTCCCCAGGCGTGCCGCCTCACTGGCAGACACCGCCGCCAATGCCGACGACGATGCCACGGAAAGCGCCAGAAGGCCGCCGAGAATCACGTTTTTGTTGTATGTCATTTTGGAACCTTAAGTGCGTCTGGAAGCCTCTGAAGAGGCTCTTATTATCGTCTTATGGAACTACCGACTTTCACCCAGATTAGCCGATCTGCCACTAAAGTCTATCGACCGAAAGTGCGATTTTGTATCTGGCCTTACCCAGCCAGGCTCTTGTGCACAACCTCATAGACATCCCGTGACAGGCCGTCCTTGTCGCGGATACGCTCGAGCGCCGATTGCATCTGGCTGCTGTAAGCCGGCGCAAACTTCCGCCAGCGGGTCAGCGGCGTTACCAGACGGGCCGCAATCTGGGGATTGCTGTCGTCCAGGCGGCAAACCTGGTCTGCCAGGAACCGATACCCCGAACCGTCGGGATTATGGAAAGCCGCCAGGTTCTGGCCGGCAAAGGACCCGATCACCGACCGGATCTTGTTGGGATTCTTCCAGTCGAACGCCGGATGCGCCAGCAACTGCTCAATGTCGGACAACTGACCTGCGCGGTCGCTGGCAGCCTGCACCGAGAACCACTGCTCGACCACCTGGGGGTCATCGCGGAAGCGGTCGTAGAAGTCATCCAGCGCCTGCCGCCGGTCGGCCTCGTAATCGGAATTGACCAGCGCCCGCAGCGCTCCCATCCGGTCCGTCATATTGTCGGCCTCGTTCAACTGGCGAACCGCCAGCGCCCGACCTTCGTCATCGTTAATCATCAACAGCCAGCCCAGGGCCGTGTTGCGCAGGCTCCTGCGGGCGATCGCCGCTGGTGTCACCTCGTAGGGGCCAGTCTCTTGCTGGCGCTGGTAACAGGCAACCAAGTCATCCCGAAGCGCCTCGGCCAGATGCTCCAGTACACGCTCCCTGGCACGATGGATGGCAGGCACATCGGCACTTTCTGCCAGTTCGATCAGGTAGGCCTCCGACGGCAACTGCAGCATTTTCGCCACCAGGGCCTGATCCAGGTCGGTGTCGGTAATCAGCTTGCGGTAGGCCTCGACCAGCCTCGGATCTATGGCCGCGTCATCCGGTGAGCCAATCAGCCGCTGAATGACATCCACCGCCAGACGCTGGCCGGCATCCCAGCGATTGAAGCCGTCCGGGTCGTGATTCATCAGGAACAACAGCTGCTCCCGGGTCCAGGGATAACGCACCCTCACCGGCGCCGAGAAATGCCGCAGCAGAGAGGGCACGGGCTCTGAAGGGATGTCGTGGAACTCGAAGGTATGCACGCCTTCGGTCAGCTCAAGGACTCGTTCGGTTGGCGCCTCCGCCTCATCGCTGGCCAGGCGCAGTGGCAGCGGCTGCCCATCGGAGCCCAGTAACCCGAGGGCAAAGGGAATATGCTGGGGCTTCTTGTTGGTCTGCCCCGGGGTATCGGGAATGGTCTGCTCGATGGTCAGCCGATAGACGCCCTGGCCTTCGTCGAATTCATCAGACACTGTCAGCATCGGCGTTCCCGCCTGTTCATACCAGAGACGGAACTGACTCAGGTCACGGCCCGAGGCATCCTCCATGGCCCGCACGAAGTCATCGGTGGTTACGGCTTGGCCATCATGGCGCTGGAAGTACAGGTCGCTGCCCTTGCGGAACAGCTCCGGCCCCAGCAGGGTGTGGATCATGCGCACCACTTCGGCGCCCTTCTCGTAGATGGTCAGCGTGTAGAAGTTGGAGATTTCCATGTAGGAGGCCGGCCGCACCGGATGGGCCATGGGGCCACCGTCCTCGGCAAACTGGGCGGTTCGCAACAGGGTGACATCCTCGATTCGCTTGACCGTGGGCGACCCCATGTCTGCGGAAAACTGGGAATCCCGGAATACGGTAAACCCTTCCTTCAGACTGAGCTGGAACCAGTCCCGGCAGGTCACCCGGTTGCCGGACCAGTTGTGGAAGTACTCGTGGGCAACAATGGCTTCAATACGCTGGAACGCCATATCGGTGGCGGTTTCCTGGCTGGCCAGCACGCACGACGAGTTGAAGATGTTGAGCCCCTTGTTCTCCATGGCGCCCATATTGAAATCGTCCACGGCCACAATCATGAAGATATCCAGGTCGTATTCCCGACCGTAGACCTCCTCATCCCAGCGCATGGAGCGCTTGAGGGAGTCCATGGCGTGGTCACATTTCTCGGCGTTCCTGGGCTCCACATACATGCGCAGATCAATGTCACGGCCGCTGCAGGTGGTGAACGTGTCGCGTTTCTCCACCAGGTCACCGGCCACCAGCGCGAAGAGGTAACAGGGCTTGGGGAAAGGATCCTCCCAGGTCATAAAGTGGCGACCATCGTCCAGCTCGCCCCTGTCCACGTCGTTGCCGTTAGACAGTAACACCGGGTAGGCCTTTTGATCGGCTTCAATTCGGGTACGGAAGCGGGCCATCACATCGGGGCGATCCGGAAAGAAGGTAATGCATCGGAATCCCTCGGCCTCACACTGAGTGCAGAACATGCCGGAGGATTTGTACAGTCCTTCCAGCCGGGTGTTGTTCTGGGGCTCGATCCAGGTCACCACGCTCAGGGAGAAGCGCTCGGGTACCGACCGGATGACCAGCTGCTCGCCGCGATTCTCATAATCGGATTCAGACAGGGCGGTACCGTCCAGGGCTACCGATTCGAGGACGAGACTGTCGCCGTCCAGTTCCAGCGGAGGGGCGGACTCCTGCGAATCCGGATTACGACGGATGGCCAGCGTGCTATGTACTCGGGCTCCGTCCTCGAACAGCTCGAATCGCAGATCAACGGTGTCCACCAGATACGCGGGTACCTTGTAGTCGCTCAGGTAGATGGTTTGTGGCTGGCTGGTACGCATGGATGGTCTCCTGAATTCGTAGCCCGCTGGCGCGCTCAGGCCCGGCAGGCGAAAAAAGATCACTCGGGCCCGTGGCGGTCAGCCTTCCAGGACCCGGAAACGGATTTCATAACCGGTGAACTTCCGGATGTTGATCACACCGGTATCCAGAATAAGGTATTGCCCCTTGATACCCTCGAGCGTGCCTTCGACCTCTGGCGTTTTATCGAGGTTATGGGTTTTGATCTTCGCTGGCCAGGTCTGAACCGGGTAACTGAGACCCAGGCCCTGCTCATCCACCGCCCGAATAGCGTCCTCACCGTGCTCTGCCCGAAGTGCGTCAAGGTCGTCGGCAATCAGGCCCAGCATCCGCTCACGCTCCTCCTGCAGGTCCAGCTTCGGCACTTCACCCTTGAGCATCCGCTGCCAGTTGGTGCGGTCGGCAACATGGGCCTTGCACGCCACTTCCACCAGACCGGCCAGGTACCGGGTGGCCACCCGAACCATGGGAATGGCATCGACAGCCCCCTGGTCTATCCAGCGCGTCGGCACCTGTGAAGCCCGGGTAATACCCACCTTCAGTCCGGACGAATTGGCCAGGTAGACCACGTGCTCGATCATGCAGTGAGTCTCTCCCCACTCCGGCTCACGACAGGTTCCCAGATGATAATGGCACTTCTCCGGGCTCATGATGCAGCTGTCACAGGCGGCCAGCTTGCGGAAACACGGGAAGCAGAACCCCTGATTGAAACTCTTGTTGGTTTTGCGATCACAGTGGATGCACCGGATCACGCCGTTGAAATCCAGGCGCAACGGCCTGCCGATGAGATCGTTCAGTGGAATGCGGGTGTCACCCACGGCAATGGTGTACGACACCGGATGCCCGGCCTCTACCGGCATCTTGCGCAGTCGGCCTGTTACGTCAATCACTTCGCTCAAGACTTGACCTCGACAAACTGGTCCGGGTCCACCTTGCCCTGCCCCTGCGATCTCTGCACGGAAGGGTCGCAGGCCGTGCCAGCCTTGCTGCCCCGATCCAGGTAGCCGGTGCGTTCTTCTTCCGGAATGTTGTGCAGGTTCTCATAGTAAATCACGGCTTCAAGGCTGATTTCCCGCTGCTCGGGCGTCAACTTGCGGCCATCGGGCCATTTGCCCAGCTCAATCGACTGACGCAGGCTCCGGTACACGTTCGGGTCCAGCCGCTCGATCAGTTCTTCATAGGTCATGCCGCCCTCCTGAAAAAACATTCATAAAAAACCCGCGGGTATCGTTTGACATTCTCAAACGACAATGATTATCATTACCTCACCAAATGACAACGGTCGTTTCATTTGGTCTCTCTCATCAGGAGCTGAATGCTCTTTTTATGCCCCGCTTTTGCGGGGCTTTTTTATTACCGCCTCCGCTGTCTTACGGGCAGAACCACCGCCAGGGCCAGCCCTGCAACAAATCCACCCAGGTGCGCCTCGTTGGCCATCCGTCCCAGGCCTATCAGTTCAGGCAGTGAGGTGAAACCAATCACCATCCAGGCCACCGCAAACGTCACCAGGGCCGGCGGAAACTGAAATCTCGGCGCCGCACGCTGGCTCAACCAGCAATAGCCCAGAATACCGTAGACCACGCCGGACAGCCCGCCGAACAACGGCCCCGAAACAAAGTACTGCAGACCGTTGGAGAGCAGGCTGGTCACCACAAACAGCGTGATGAACCGGGCTCGACCATCAAACCACTCGATCTGGCTGCCCAGAAACCACAGCATCACCGAATTGAAAATGATGTGAGTCCAGCTGAAATGCAGGAAATCGGGCGTCAGTAAACGCCAGATCTG
Organism: Marinobacter gudaonensis; assembly: GCF_900115175.1. Classification (NCBI taxonomy): domain Bacteria; kingdom Pseudomonadati; phylum Pseudomonadota; class Gammaproteobacteria; order Pseudomonadales; family Marinobacteraceae; genus Marinobacter; species Marinobacter gudaonensis. The sequence continues at coordinate 107,214 of NZ_FOYV01000003.1, read as the reverse complement.
GCCGCTGGCCAGGGTCGCCGTCAACGCGTCCACGCGACCGCCCAGGGAGCTCCAGTCGAAATCCCGGGGATCGATGATCATCAGCGCTGCGGCAAGCTGGTTCTGACCCATGGCCGTCAGCCAGACCATGAGCACCGCCAACCCGATGATACCCAGCACCAGAGGCGCGTGGCGGGGGGACGGCTGCCAACGACCGCCCACGAACGCCGGCGATCGGTTCTGGCGATCCACGGCATCGCGGATTTCCGGTTCGGCCATGAACCGGTCGAGGGCAGCCAATACCGGCTCGGCGTGCGCCGGATCTTCCAGCCAGAGCACCTGGAAGCCGCCTTCTTCGGAAATCCGATGGGCCACACCCTGGCCATTCAGCCAGCGACTGAAACTGGCCAGATTTACCCTGGTATCCAACTGCTTGACTCGATACACCCTTTGCTCCGCCTCAGGATCTGTTTCCGCCGGCGCGTCCTAGCGCGCCACGCTGTCTTCACTGGAGGGATAATCTGCCTGCTCCGGCCGCTCCACATCTACCCAGACAAACTTGTCGCGGGAAAGTGCCCGCTCACCGTCCATCCGGTAGGCCACCAGCCGACCGTATTTCACCGCACTGTAGTCGATGCAGGCCACATTGGCCTTCAGCGGTGCCGGCTCACCTTCCATCCAGTAGTGACCCACGAAGACCGGTGGCGCGTCCAGCGGATAACTGATCAACTGCCGTTGCTCGGCCGCCGTCAACTCACGACGCGCCACCTCTGGCGGCAATGGATCCGGCTGAAACACTACATCGGCGTAGGTTCTGGGATCGTCCGCCCAGAATTTGGTGCGGAAAAACTGGCGCACATAGCCATCGCGACCGGTGATGGACATGCCCTCTGGCAACCGCAGATCGGTGCCTCGCAACAGGGTATCCATGACCTGCCCGGCAAAGGATTCAATGGCGGCCGAGGCGTGCAGGAAATCCTCGTCGATACAGGCACCGCCCTGGATCCGTTTGAACTTGTCGATCAGGTCGCCATCCCAGCAGGCATGTACCACCCGAAAGTTCTCTTCCTCGATGAACAGCGGAATGGAGTAGAACCAGTCGAGGAACTCGTTCCACTCATAGGGATGGGCTTCAAACTGTTCCAGAGTCTCACGGATCAGACGATCGTGACGGGGATTGTGTTCCCGCAGCCACTTCTTGCCACTGCCGGCCCGGGCCCGGGTGCAATAACCCAGGGCATTGTACTCGTGATTGCCCATCACGATACGGGCCGAGCCATGCTCTACCATATCGCGCACCAGGTGCAACGCCTCACGGATCCGGGGGCCGCGGTCGATGATATCGCCGATAAAGATCGCCTGACGCCGGGGGTGTTGGTACACGCCGTTGATCTTGCGATAACCCATCTGGTCCAGCAACCTGACCAGGGTGTTCGCGCAACCGTGAATGTCGCCAATAATGTCGTAACCGCGGCTAGCGGTCTGTTTCGATACAGCCATGATCAACTCGCTGATATTTCACTGGCCCAGCCAAGCTTGTCACGGCAGGTGGCGTAAAAGTTGTGGTCGGTGGGGTGAATAAGCCGGATCTTGAACGGCTTCTTGGTGATGCGAATGATGTCGCCCGGTGCACAGGCAATGTTCATCTGCCCGTCGAAGCTGATCTGCGGATAGGTTTCGTTGGTTTCCCCGATCACCAGTTTGATCTCACTCTTGCCATCGACAACGATTGGCCGGCTACTGAGAGTGTGGGGAAACATCGGCACCAGAACAATGGCGTCGAGCTTGGGGTGCATGATCGGCCCGCCAGCAGACAGCGAGTAGGCCGTGGAGCCAGTCGGCGTTGACACGATCAGGCCGTCCGAGCGCTGGCTGTAGACAAAATGGCCATCAATGAACAGATCAAAGCCGATCATCCGGGTCGATTTGCCCGGATGCAGCACCACATCGTTCAACGCGGTACCGAACCCCAGGGGCTGACCGTTGCGTTCAACATTACCGTCGAGCAGAAACCGGGTTTCCTCGATGTACTCGCCTTCCAGCACCTTCCCCAGGCGCTCCTCGAGATCGGCCGGAGAGATATCGGTCAGGAAGCCAAGACGCCCCCGGTTGACACCCAGCAGGGGGATCTTCGATTTGGCCAGTTCACGGGCCGCACCGAGCAGGCTGCCATCGCCACCCACCACAATCACCAGGTCGCAGATCTCGCCCAGCAGCTTCTTGCTGGCCACCTGCAGGCCGTGACCGGGCAGCATACTGGCCGTGTCTTCTTCGAGAATAACGTGGTAGTTGTGGGTGATCAGGTATTGCTTGAGCTGGCGCAGGGATTCAACCACCTTGACGCTGCCCATCCGGCCAATCACACCAATGTTCCTGAACTGATCCATGAAGCTTCCTGTGGTGTCGGGATGCCGCCGGACGCCGAGCGGTCGGCCGGGTCCGGTTCAATCTGGGCTACAGTTTAACGAAAGTCGGCGGGATACTGAAAAAAGTTGGCAATAGCGGGCTGTCGTTGCTCAACCCGGGTTCCGGTGCTGCTCGCACCTGTCGTCCACCCCCGGGCGAAATTCCGACGGCTGGCTGACCCGAAGGATGGGCTCCTCGCAGCGCTTTCCATCCTCGGTCTCGTGGGCGCACACCGGGTTCTCGTAGTGCTCAAGCCACTCCCGGTACGCAGGCTCATTCATGCCACACCGGTCGGCGGCGTAGGCCGTTGGATTCTCGAAGTAGGTCTCGATGTCTTCGAACGGCAGGGTCAGGTGCCCCACGCCGGGATGGTAGGCCACCAGAAACACCGATTGCCGCTTCAGGTGGTCCATGATCGAATTTTCCACGGGCTCCCGGTTCCTCAGCTCGTGGTTTTCCTGCTCCAGGGCAACGATTTTGTCGTCCCGCAACTCGAGCTCCCGCTGCCGGCGCTCCAGTTGATCCTTCAACAGCACCAGTTCGGCGTCAGCATTCGACTCCTCGCGCTGCTTGTCGGCGCCACTGTCGGCAATCTGCTCCTGCATGGTGAGGTATTGTTCATTACGCTCCGCCAGTCGCTTCTTCAACTGCTCGTTACTTAACCGCTGGCGTTCGTATTTCTGCTCCAGATCCGCAATTTCGCCCCTCAGGGTCTGCATCTCGAGACGATGCTCGCGCTGCAGATCAGACAGGGAATCTCGGTGCACGCTTTGGAGCGTCTTGATTCTCAGGCGTTGCTCGCGGATCAGCTGCGCCAGCCTCGAGCGATCGGCGGCCGCCGAGTCGTCTGTACCCGGTGCTTGCGTCTGGGCATTGAGTACGGGAATCTCCTCTTCCCGCGCCGGTTCTTTCTTGCGGAATTTGAGGCTGTTGGCTTCCACGGCCTTGCGGATGGTCTGGAAGTGGTTATTCCCCGGAGTCATGTCGGGGTCCCAGAGATCCTCCTTGAATCGGGGGTCCGGGCACTGACTGCGGCAGACCAGGCGAATGGCGCCGCCACCCATATCGGGGCCCTTGGCACCGTTCTTGGCCAGTTCCTCAATGGGGACGTTCCAGTGCGTGTCGGCCCGGCCTTCCTCATCGAACCAGATGCGGAAGAACACCAGGGACTGGACCAGCAGCTCGCCATTGAGTTCAACCAGAACGGCCCGGACATCGGTCTCGGCCAGATCCGACAGCCCTACATAACCATCCAGGAAAGCGCCGAACTCGCTGGCGCGCATCTGCCGCGAAACCTGGCTACCGTCCATGAAGAAAACCGCCGCATAACCATCAGTTGCCTGGTCGGCAGACACCATTGCACTTTCTCCGCACTAGACTCCAAAATCGAACGTATCCGTACCCACACGACAGGATCGGACAGGTTGTTCCATTCCTGAGGGTAAAAACCCCTTGCACAAGACGTGGTCGCCAGAGAGCAACCACGAATCGCGGAAGGGGCAAGCTGACAGACCCAGCGCTATTAGTCTAGCCAGACTATCGTTCGTGCACAGGGAAAAACTGCAACGATTTGTGATCTTGTGCCCGATCAGAGTTCGGCGGCGAGCCTGCTCCCCTGATTGATGGCGCGCTTGGCATCGAGTTCGGCAGCAACATCGGAACCGCCAATCAGATGGACCGGCAGGCCGGCCGATTCCAGATCCGCCTGCAGTTCACGCAGCGGCTCCTGGCCCGCACATACGATGATGGTGTCCACCGCCAGTACCCGGTCCTCGCCCTGCTCGGCACCCTTGGGAGTGATGGTGACGTGCAGACCCTCGTCGTCAATCTTACGGTAGGTAACACCGGGCACCATCTGCACCTGACGGTTCTTGAGGGAGGTACGGTGGATCCAGCCGGTGGTCTTGCCCAGGTTCTTGCCCACCTTGGAGGCTTTACGCTGCAGCAGGTAAACCTCCCGCGCCGGCTCCGGCACTTCCGGGGTCACACCCTGGATACCACCGCGGTGCTCCACGCTCAGATCCACGCCCCACTCGCGCATGAAGTGGCCGGTATCCAGCGCCGCAGACTCACCTTTATGAACAATGAATTCGGAGACATCGAAACCTATGCCGCCGGCACCGATCACCGCCACTTTCCGGCCAACCGGCTTGCGCTCGAGCAGTGCATCCAGATAGCCAATCACCTTGGGATGGTCGATGCCCTCGATATCGGGGGTGCGGGGCTTCACCCCGGTGGCCAGGATCACCTCGTCAAAACCGCCGGCCTTGAGGTCATCGGCGCTGACACGGGTATTCAGACGAACATCCACGCCGTGCTTGTCCAGCATGACCCGGAAATAGCGGAGCGTCTCGTAAAACTCCTCCTTGCCCGGAATCAGCTTCGCCACGTTGAACTGGCCGCCGATTTCGCTGCCCGCATCAAACAGCGTGACCTTGTGGCCACGCTCCGCCGCGACGGTGGCAAATGCCAGACCGGCGGGACCGGCTCCAACCACAGCAATGGCTTTCGGATTGGCCGTTTTCACGTAGGTCAGCTCGGTTTCGTGACAGGCCCTCGGGTTCACCAGGCACGAAGTCAGCTTGCCACTGAAGGTATGGTCCAGGCACGCCTGGTTACAGCCAATACAGGTGTTGATCTCATCGGCACGGTCTTCGGCGGCTTTCAGAACCAGGTCAGCATCGGCCAGGAAGGGACGCGCCATGGACACCATGTCGGCGTCGCCGTCGGCCAGGATTTTCTCGGCCACATCCGGCATATTGATCCGGTTGGTAGTGACCAGCGGGATGCTCACCTCACCCTTCAACCGAGCGGTCACCTTGGTGAAAGCACCCCGGGGTACGGAGGTGGCAATGGTCGGAACCCGGGCCTCGTGCCAGCCAATACCCGTGTTGATGATCGTGGCGCCGGCCTTCTCGATCTCCTTCGCCAGATGGACCACCTCGTCCCAGGTGCTGCCGTCTTCGATCAGATCCAGCATCGACAAGCGGTAGATGAGGATGAAGTTTTCCCCCACCCGCTCGCGGACGCGGCGAACGATTTCGAGGGGCAGGCGGATGCGGTTCTCATAGCTGCCACCCCAGCGGTCAGTTCGATGGTTAGTGTGGGAAACGATGAACTGGTTGATGAAATAGCCCTCCGAGCCCATGATCTCCACACCGTCATAGCCAGCCCGCTGAGCCAGGGCGGCGCAATCGACGTAGTCCTGGATCTGCTTCTCAATGCCCGCTTCATCCAGCTCTTTGGGCTTGAACGGGTTGATGGGCGCCTGGATGGCTGACGGCGCCACCAGTTCCGGCGAGTAAGCGTAGCGACCGGCATGAAGAATCTGCATACAGATCTTGCCGTCGGCCTCGTGCACCGCCTCGGTGATGATCCGGTGCCGGTCCGATTCCTCCTCAGTGGTCATCTTGGCAGCATGCTGGAAGACCCCGCCTTCAACATTCGGCGCAATGCCACCCGTCACAATCAGCCCCGCACCACCGCGGGCACGCTCTGCGTAGAACGCCGCCAGGCGCTGGAATCCATTCTTCGCTTCCTCAAGCCCTGTGTGCATGGACCCCATCAGGGTGCGATTACGCAGCCTGGTGAAGCCCAGATCGAGGGGCTCAAGCAGATTCGGGTACCTGGCAACGCCGGGGGTAGTGCTGGTGGTCATGTCCTGTCTCCTCATCGGGTTCGTCAGCGAGGGCTACGGCTCTTGCGGCCTGCTCACCCCACTTGTGATCGAACCTAAAACTACCGTCACCCCTTGCCCTCGACAATATCCAGGAATAACATTCTATTATCTTTGGATAACATGTCAGACAAAGGCTTCAATGAGCGGAACCCGATCTGCCCAGCCGGTGCCCCGCAATTCACTCGGCGACATCAGCGTTCTCTACGTCTCGGTACTGATGCGCGCGGCAGCTGCGGAGGGCGCAGATACCGCCGAACTGGTATCCCGTTTCCAGCTTGACAGGGAGACCCTGAACTCACCGGATGCCAGGATCAGCATCCCCCGTTTCATGCGGCTCGGCCATGCGGCCATTGGCGTTACCGGCAACCCCGCCCTCGGACTGCGCATGGGCGCGCTGTCGCGACCGGTAGACGCGGGCCTCGCCGGTCTTGCCGGTGAAACCGCCGGCACCGTGGGCGCTGCTATCAGCACACTGATACGCTATGCCCTTCTAACCAGCCGGAACAGCCGGGGCACGCCCTCGGTGCGCCCGGACGCCAGGCAGGCCTGCTTTTATTCCATCCGGCCCTACAACAGCTTCAACTATTTTGTGGTGGATTCGGTACTTGCCGCCTGGACCCAGTTCCTGCGCACGATCAGCGGTCGCTACGACGTCCTGGAACGAGTCAGCATTGAATACCCCTCCATCGGGCAGGACGAACTGTTCGAAGGCTGGTTTCGCTGCCCGGTGCACTTCGGCGCTGGGACCAACAGCATCACGGTGCGTCGCGAGACCTGGGAAACGCAGAGCCTGCAGGCGCAACCGGCCATGCATGAACGCCTGGTACGCCAGTGTGAGGACGAACGTCAGCAAATCGAGAAAGGCTGGACCACCAAAGACCGGGTAAAGAACCTGCTCACGCCCCTGTTTCAGGGTGAAACACCGGACCTGCAGACCATTGCGACGAAGCTTGGCGTGGCGCCCTGGACCCTGCAACGGCTGCTGGCCTCGGAAGGCACTGGCTTCAGGGAGCTGGTTGACGAAACACGAAAACAACTGGCGCGGGATTACATCCGGGAGACAGATACATCGCTGGCGGAAATTGCCTGGCTGCTTGGTTTCGCGAACCCGCCGGCGTTTCACAAGGCGTATCGGCGCTGGTTCGACCTGAGCCCGGGAGAGCATCGAAAAAGGGAGAGTAAAAATGGCGGAGCGGACGGGACTCGAACCCGCGACCCCCGGCGTGACAGGCCGGTATTCTAACCAACTGAACTACCGCTCCGTGCGGCGCTTCACAGGAACCTTGAACAGGCGGTGCAATCAGGGTGTGACTGCTCTGTGACAACGAGGGCGCATTATAAAGAGGCGCCCTGCCATGTCAACGTTTTTTCTGAAAAAAGTTGGCGGATGGCCAGCCGTTACATGGCATCGACCATCGCATCCTTACCCTGTGCGGTTTTGCGATATTCGATCGGGGTCATGCCGGACCAGCGCTTGAACGCCCGGTAGAAGGTGCTGGGCTCTGAGAAGCCGGTCAGGTAGACGATCTCGTCAATAGACTCGTCGGTCGTGGCCAGCAGCTGACGGGCGAGACGGTAACGGAAATCGGCCAGAACCTGGTTGAAACTGGTTTCTGCTTCGGTAAGGCGGGTGCGCAGGGTCCGGGCCTTGATACCCAGCCGCTCTGCCACCGCATCGAGGGTGACTTCGCCACTATCGAGCAGTTCGGCGACAATTCGCTCAACCTGCCCGACGATGTCCTTTTTCTCCAGGCGCGCCACCTGCTCACTGGCGAAACGCTCATGCAGGTCCAGCAGTTCGGGCTCGGCATGGGGCGACGCGTGCGACAGCAACTTGGCCGGGAAATAGAGCCGGTTTTCCTCTGCGCCGAAGGTTACGTCACAGCCCAGGACTTCCCGCACATGCTCCTGACCCTCTGCACGCTCGTGCTCGAACTCTATGCGCGAGGGGTAGAAACTGCCGTCGGTAATGGACTTGAAAAAGGTAATCAGCCCCTGAACGAAGCATTCATTAAAGTGCTTGAGACGGCGGACGTCATCGGAGGCGGCGTCCAGCACCATGCAGGCATCGTCGCCCTCGATAAAGAAATCGGTATTGGCGGCGTCGCTGAGCAACCGCTGGTAGTTCTGTGCACGGCGCAGCCCTTCGCCGAAAGTCGGGCTGCTCAGGAACAGGTATTCGAGCACCTGCCCCTTGTAGGCGGGCAGCAACTGTCCCAGATGAAGGCCGACATCGGGATCTCCGGACACCTCCTCAACGGCCTGCCAGAAATACATTTGGGCGCTGTGAGGTGTTCGCAGCTGCTCGGTGTAGACGTAGTTCTCATCCACCCCCAGGCGACTGAAGATGGCGTCCGTATCAACTCCCTGCTTCTTCATCGCCTCATAGATCAGGCGCAACATCACGCCCGCGTCACGAAGTTCCTGCATAAGATCCCGCTTTTCTTATTCGTTAACTGATACCTTGACCGGCTGGACAAACACCGGGAGACCCCAGGTCAATGCCCTTTCCGACGGTTTCTGCCAGACTAATCGAGTATATAGAATACACACTCCCGGGCGTTCGCCTGTTATCAGAGCATATCAGGCCACGACCGGAGAGTTGTACCAAATTGTAAAAATAAGCGGTACCTGCGCGACAGAACCTCCCGTCCTGGTTCCGCCTGGCCCGCCAAAGGACGCACAAGGAGTCACCTATGCCCGAGCCTCTTGTCTACCACGGCACGCCGCCGGCTTTGCTGCCTCTCTACGGCAAGGCTCTGCTCCCCAAAAAGAAGCATTCGGGAGATTCCATCGTCATTCCTGAGCTCTCCGCCCGTTTGGTTGGCGTGGCTACCGCCACCGACAAACTCCGCAAGTACCAACAGGTCTGCGGCTTTGCCAGCCATCACCACGTGCCTGTGACCTGGCCCCATATTCTTGCCTTTCCCCTGCATCTGAAGCTGCTGACGGATGACCGATTCCCGCTGCCCCTGCTGGGGCTGGTGCACCTGCGCAACACCATCACCCAGCACCGGCCGATCGGACACGGGGAAACGCTCGACCTGAGCGTTGCGCTGGGGAACACCGCAAAGACTTCACGGGGAATTGAATTCGACCTGATCACGCAGGCTCACTCGGCCGGCCAGCTGATCTGGGAAGAAGCAAGCACCACCCTCTTCCGGCAGGCCAGTGGCAACGGCCAATCCGTTGGCAGCAAGCCGCCAAGAGAGCTGGAGCGCTTCCCGGATACCCTGAACCTGAAAGCGCCGGAGTCCATCGGACGCCAGTATGCGCGGGTTTCGGGCGACAGCAATCCTATCCACATGCACGCCGTGAGCGCACGGGCCTTCGGCTTTCCGCGGGCTATCGCGCACGGCATGTGGACCAAGGCCCACGCCCTGGCGCTACTGGAGCAGCAGTCCGGCTGGAAACCGGGGGCCCTGAGTGTGAGCTGTCAGTTCAAGAAGCCGCTGTTTTTGCCGGGCACGGCCCAGTTGAACTGGCGAAGCGGCAACAGCGGCTGGGACTATCAGGTGTTGAATGGCAAGGGCGATGCGCCGCATCTTACCGGGCGCATCGACTGGCTCTAGGAGGCCGAATCCTCCGGTGCGCAGGGCGAACCCTCCGCCCCGGCTACCGGCAGGGTGAAATAGAAGCAGGCGCCGCCGTCTTCGGGGCGCTCAAACCCGATATCACCACCCTGAGCCTGAATGAGGGAGCGACAGGTTGAAAGCCCGATGCCCATGCCCTCGTCCTTGGTGGTGAAAAACGGCAAAAACAGCTTTTCCTCAGCGTCGGGAGACAGTCCCATCCCGTGATCCCGAACCTGGATACGCACACAGGTACCCTCCTGAACCCGGGCACTGACCTCCACGGGCGCGTCTGAGTCAATACTGCTGGTCGCTTCCAGGGCGTTGCGGATCAGGTTGAGGGCCACCTGCTGAACCTGGATGGGATCCGCAAGCACCTCCGGCATATCTTCGGGCACCTCAAGAGAGATAGCGCCCTTGTTGTTGCGCATATCCACCTCGGCAAACTGGCGGGTATCCTCCAGCAATGCCGAAACCGACAGCACTTCCTTGCCGGTGGCCGGTTTCTTCATGAACCGGCGGATCCGGCGAATGATCTCGCTGGCCCGGTGGGACTGGGCCTCGATCTTGTCCAGGGTCTCCCGAAGCAGATCCATATCGGGGCTTTCCTTGGCCATCATCCGCTTCGCCACCCGGGCGTAGTTGGTTATGGCCGTGAGCGGCTGATTCACCTCGTGGGCGACGCCGGCGGCCATCTCTCCCATGGTGGTCAGGCGCGAGGTGTGGGCTAGCTGGTCCCGTTGCTCCTGCACCAGTTGCCTGGCCTCTTCTAGGGCCTGCTCGCTGTCCAGCTCCGCGGTAATGTCCCGGAAGACCACAACGGCGCCATGGAGTTCATCGGCATCCAGCTTTGGCGTGGAGCGATATTCGGCGGGAAACCCGGTGCCGTCGGCACGCAGCATCCGGATGTCCCTCTGGCTCTCCGCCACACCCTGCTGGCAGGTAGCCCGAACAGGCAGACTGTCCGGGCAGGCGGCAGAGGTGGCAAAGTGAGTTTCAAAAAAATTGCGGCCGATCAGCTCGTCAACCGGGCAACCAACAATGGCGGCCGCGGCCGGATTGGCGAACTCGATGATGCCATTCTCATCCAGGCCGTATATGCCTTCGCTGATGGAATTGAGAATGCGGGTCTGGTCGCTCTGCAGCTCACGATTGCGCGCCTGCAGTTGCCGCTCGAGACGAATGACGCTGGCGTGGGTTTTCACCCGGGCAATCACTTCCTGAGACTGGAACGGCTTTGAAATATAGTCGGCGCCGCCCAGGGAAAAACCCTTGACCTTCGCCTGCAGGTCGTCGAGGGCAGACAGGAAAACCACGGCGCAGTCAGCGGTCTGGGGATCGGTCTTGAGCCGCTGGCAGACTTCGTAACCGTCCATTTCCGGCATCATGATGTCGAGGAGAATCACCTCTGGCTGGTGACGGTGTGCAAGGTCGAGGGCTTTATCACCCTCGTTGGCAATGAGCAGTCGGTAGCCTTTGTCTTTCAGGGTCTCATAGAGGACTTTGAGGTTCTGCGGATTATCGTCCACGAGCAGAACCGTCACCTCCGAGTTCTCGCTGACAGCTTCAGTCATAGTTGTCGGACCGGTTAGAAAAGTAACCGTATGATGGCGCCGGGATCACCGTGCGTCGATAAGGTCCTTTACGGACAGGACCATACGGACGAGATGTGCGAGGGAATGGGTTCCCATTTTGTGCATGACGCGGGAGCGGTGAATTTCTACCGTCCGCTGACTGATCTCGAGCTCAATGGCAATCACCTTGTTGGCCTGGCCGGCAATCATCCGGTCCATAATCTCGTGTTCACGGGGGGTCAGGCTCTTGATGCGACGGATGATCTCCTGTTTCTCATCCAGCGACTTACGCTGGTCCAGGTCCTGTTTCAGGGCCGCCTCGATCTTCTCCAGCAGCGCCTCCTCGCGGTAGGGCTTCTGGATGAAGTCCACTGCGCCTTCCTTCATGGCATCAACCGCCATGGGCACATCGCCGTGCCCGGTCACAAAGATGATCGGCAGAATCGAGTGCTTTTCGTTGAGCTTTTTCTGCAGCTCCATGCCGTCCATACCCGGCATACGGATATCCAGCACAATGCAGCCGGCCATCTTGTCGGAATAGTCCTTCAGGAAAGCAGTGGCACTCTCATAGGTCTTGACCGGCTTGCCATCGGATTTCAGCAGCAGCTCCAGGGAATCGCGGACTGCTTCGTCGTCCTCTACCACGAATACGGTTTGCTGGATGTCAGTCATGGATGTGTTCTCTCCTGTCCGTTTTCTTGTTCGTCGCCGGTCAGTGAATTGACGGGTCTTTATGGTCATCACGGGCGTGTTCCTGACGCTCGTGTTCCCGCATTTTTTCAAGTCGTTGCTGGATAATGCCAAAAACGCTCTGCTTGGGGTACCTGCCTTTGTCATCGGCCTTGCCCGCAGGCTTGCCAAGCAACAGGGTGACAGCCTCTTCAACCCGGGACACTGCATAGACCGCAAAGCGACCCTCCCGTACCGCCTGAACAACCTCGCTGTCGAGCATCAGGTTCTGCACGTTGGTGGTCGGGACAATCACGCCCTGCGTGCCGGACAACCCACCCTTGAGCTGACAGGTGGTGAAAAAGCCCTCTACCTTCTCGTTCACGCCACCGATGGGCTGAACCTCACCAAACTGGTTCACCGAGCCGGTAATCGCCAGATCCTGTCGCACAGGCACGCCCGAGAGGGCGGAAATCAGCGCGCACAGCTCTGCCAGTGAGGCGCTGTCACCATCTACCTCGCCATAGTTCTGCTCGAAGGTCAGGCTGGCCGAGAGGTGCATGGGGTCGGTCACCGCAAAATGCGACGACAACCAGGAGCTGAGGATCATGATCCCCTTGGAATGCAGGTTGCCGCCCAGCTTCACATCCCGCTCGATATCCATCACCGCGCCATCTCCATAATAGCAGGTGGCCGTCACCCGGTTGGAAAGGCCGAATTCAAAGCCACCGGTGGACAATACGGAGAGCGCGTTGACCTGCCCGATGCACTTGCCAGTGGTAGATACGAGCGTCGAGCCGTCACGGATGGAGTTATAGAACTGGTCGCGAATTCGGCTGCTACGGTACCGGGCACTCTCCAGAGCCCGCTCAACGTGGGTGTCCTGGATCAACTTGGCGCCGGCCTGTCTCGCCCAGAAATCCGATTCCCGAAGCAGATTGGCGATGTCTGCCGCATGCAACGAGAGCCTGTCCTGATGCTCAGCCATACGGGCACTGTGCTCGATGACACGAGCCACTGCCTTGTTGGAGCAGTGCAGCAGTTTTTTCTCACTCACCAGGCTGGCAATAAACTTCGCGTACAGCAGCTGGCTGTCGTCGGACCGGTACATTTCATTTTCAAAATCGGCCGTTACCCGAAACAGCTCGGCGAACTCGGAATCGTATTCCTGCAGCAGCATCCAGGTTTCGCGATCGCCAAAAAGAACAATCTTGACATCCAGCGGCACCGATTCCGGTTCAATGGAAATGGTTCCGGACAGGGTCATTTCCCGCTCCAGGGAGTTGATCTGTATGGATCGGGAGCGCAGCGCCCGCTTCAGACCGTCCCAGACAAAGGGTTGCTCCAGCACCTTGATCGCATCCATCAGCAGATAACCGCCATTGGCCCTATGCAGGCTGCCGGGTCGAATCAGGGAGAAATCAGTGAACACCGTGCCCTTGTAGGTCACGTTTTCCACATAGCCAAACAGGTTGTGGTAGGTGGGGTTGTCTTCCACCACCACCGGCACCTCGTTGGTTTTCTGGTGCACCAGCACGTTAACCAGATAGCGCCTTGGCATCTTCTTGTCGAGGGAGGCGTAGGCAATCGCCGCCTGCTCCTCGTTGTCATCCAGGAAGATATCCAGGTTCTCTACCATATCCGCCCGGACTGCCTCGAAGTAAGCCACCACGTCCGGCAGATCCCGGTACTTCTCGATCAACTCGTCAATCTGGTGGCCCGAGATGCTCTCCAGGGTTTCCTGGTTCAATGCCTGCTGCTTCTCCGCGTACTCCTGCTCCCAGTCCGCCAGTTTCCGGAGGGCCTGCCGGAGCTTTTTCTCGAGCTTGTTGATAGAGTCCTCGAACTTGTCCCGTTGCTCCTCGGACAGCGCCTGGAAGGACTCGGCGGTATGCGGTTCATCACCGTTCATGGCCACCAGTCGGTAACCGCCGGGTGTGGTCACGGTCAGGCTCACTTTCTTGCGCCTGGCCTGCGCCGCCACTTTCTCCAGCTCATCTTCCTGCTTCTTGCCGTACTCGTTCTTGAGCTGCTCCGAGCGCTCGAGGAAGCTGTCGCTATCGAAAGTCTGGGGAACCACCTTCACCAGGCGACTCATCAGCTTTTCCATGTCCTGTTTGAGCTCGGTCCCCTTGCCCGCGGGCAACTGCAGAAGCCTGGGAATGCGCGGCTCCTCAAAATTGGCCACGTAGCACCAGTCATGGCTTTGCTGATCAGTATCCACGTGATGCTCCAGGTACCGGAGCATCATGGTGCGCTTGCCAAGGCCGTTCCGGCCCACTGCATACACGTTATATCCACCATGGGGCATCGCCAGGGCAAAACGCACCGCTTCCTGGGCGCGATTCTGGCCAACGATTTCGGCCAAGGGTTCCAGTTGTCGGGTGGTTTTGAACGGCAGGTCCTTGAGGACACAGGCTTTGTAGAGCTGATGCAGAGGCAGTGACTTCAAGATTGGTTCCTGTAGCGGTTAACACATTGGCCGGTCATTGTAGTTTCTGGAGCCGGCCCTGTCGCGTTCGCCGAAAAGATTTCGCGGAGTCTTGGCTGTCACAGGAAATATGTTAGGTGGTTCACACTTCTGCGGCCGTTCATTTTTCAACCAGGAGTGCCTTGACTACACTTCGTCTCCCGACAACAAAAATACGATGCACGCAACGGATGCCCGCGTATGACCAGTGATTCCGCCGACCGCAGAATCAAGGACCGCTACCCCGCCGCCTGCCTGAAGGTTCGCCTTCGTGAACGTGGTTTTTTCGGCCGGGGCAAGCACGCCACACCGGTAACCTGCCTGGATCTGAATCGTTATGGAATGGCCGTCCTCTGCCCCCGCCCGGTGGAGCGGGGCGCCAGGTTGTTCCTGGACTTCGACGGCAAATACATCAGCGAGTCGCGGGTCGGTGCCCGGGTCGTGGACTGCCAGCCCTACCAGACCGGCTACCGGGTCAGCGTCCAGTTCAGCTATTGCCAGGATCCGAAAGGGTATTCCCGTACCGTCGACAACGCCCTGTCACGGATTGAAGGATTCTATAACCGCTTCGCGAGCTGAGGCGCACTAAACAGCGACTCAGATCAGCCCGGCGTCCAGGCTGGCCGCCACGTACAATCCCAACTCCCGGCACTGCTCTTCAAATTCATCACGGTAGTCACCGCGACAGATCAGTGGCTCCTGAATTCGCTTCCAGCGCAGCCCGGTGGTGATGCTCTCGATGGCCCTGCGGGTACCGGTGCCGTCATGACCAGCGCGTATGTAACAGGCAAACGGCAAGCCCTCGGTCTTTTCCAGGCAGGGATAATAGCTCCGATCGAAAAAGTCCTTGAGCGCTCCGCTCATGTAGCCAAGGTTCTCGGTGGTACCCAGAATAATGGCATCGCACGCCATCACATCCTCCGGCCCAGCCTCCAGTGGTGCCAGAACCCGCACCTCAACGTTTTCAATGTCTTCGTGGCGAGCGCCGTCCACCACCGCCTGCCTGAGTTTCAGGGTGTTCGGGGAAGGTACATGGGCAACCACCAGCAGCTTTTTTTGCGCTTCCATAACAAGTCTCCGGTTTCGGAATTGCCGTTAACCGGCCACCACCGGGCCAAAGAGCACAGATGATCAAATTTCGAGCAGTACAGACCTGCAATCCTGGCTATCTGTACCGGAATGAAACCAAGGATCTGACTCGATACCCGGGCAAGCCATGAGCCTAGTATGGACAAACAGCAACAGGGAGGACGAACTCATGCGCCAAATCCACTTCAGATCATTCCGGAAATTTGTCCGTCGACTGCAACATCGACACTGGATCAGGAATCAGCTTGCACAAGCCGGAGGTGCAGACTATCTCAGGCGATTGGAAGAAGACATCGGCGCCGAGCCAGGGCATTTCCGAAAGGCGCTTGAAGCGCCTCTGTTCTCGGTGAACAGAGGCAACAGCGACAGCCGACGCGGGGCCAGCGATGGGCAGTCTGGGTGGAATCTCACCCTGCCAGCGCACCGCCTGCCCACCGGGAGATGTTAGAGCAGCTCGCCGTTGGCTTCCGCCGGCGCCTCTTCCGCCTCTTTTTTGGCGGTCGGCTTGGGCATCAGCTTGTCACGAACCTTGGCTTCGATCTCGTTGGCGATGTCGAGGTTCTCTTCAAGGAACTTGCAGGCGTTTGCCTTGCCCTGGCCGATCTTGTCACCGTTGTAGGCGTACCAGGCGCCGGACTTGTCCACAAAACCTTCCTTGACGCCCATATCGAGCACCTCGGCCATGTGGTAGATGCCCTTGCCGTACATGATCTGGAATTCCGCCTGCTTGAACGGCGGTGATACCTTGTTCTTGACCACCTTGACCCGGGTCTCGTTGCCGACCACTTCGTCGCCTTCCTTCACCGAGCCAATGCGGCGGATATCGAGGCGCACGGAGGAATAGAACTTCAGGGCGTTACCGCCGGTGGTGGTTTCCGGGCTGCCGAACATCACGCCGATCTTCATCCGGATCTGGTTGATGAAGATCATCAGGCAGTTGGCGTGCTTGACGTTACCAGTCAGTTTCCGCAGGGCCTGGGACATCAGCCGCGCCTGCAGGCCTACGTGGCTGTCGCCCATTTCGCCCTCGATTTCCGCTTTCGGGGTCAGGGCCGCCACCGAGTCCACGATGATGACATCGACGGCGTTTGAGCGTACCAGCATGTCGGCAATTTCCAGTGCCTGCTCACCGGTATCCGGCTGGGACACCAGCAGCTCATCCACGTTCACGCCCAGTTTCTCGGCGTAGACCGGGTCAAGCGCGTGCTCGGCATCCACGAAGGCACAGGTTTTGCCCGCCTTCTGGGCCTCGGCGATGACCTGCAGGGTCAATGTGGTTTTACCGGAGCTTTCCGGGCCGTAGATCTCACAGATCCGGCCGTAGGGAAGCCCGCCAATACCCAGGGCCACATCCAGGCCAAGAGAACCGGTGGACACCGCAGGAATGGCTTCACGGGGCTGATCGCCCATTTTCATGACCGCGCCCTTGCCAAACTGGCGCTCGATCTGCCCAAGTGCTGCGCTCAATGCTTTCTTGCGGTTGTCTTCCATCAGTGCAAACCCTCTTTCGCCTGGGCTGTCAGCTCACTTCAGAGCCTGACAGCGGAATCGTGAACCGGGACGCCGTACAGCAAAAACCTGGGCAATCCCTGTATATTTGAACAGTATTAAAACATAACCGGAAAAGGAGACCAACCCCTGCAACGGTGAAAACGCTCAGACTTCATCCAGAAAGCCAGTAACCCCCTGAAGCGCAAAGAGAACCGCCTGTCGGCGCACCTGATCCCGGTCGCCCTCGAAATGCCTGACCACCGCCACCGTGCTGGCGGGACTGCTGCCCCAGGCAAACCAGACCGTGCCCACCGGCTTTTCCGCACTGCCGCCGCCCGGGCCAGCCACACCACTGATGGCCACCGCCACGCTGGCGCCGGTGGCGGCCAGGGCGCCGGCCACCATCTCGCGCACCACGGGCTCGCTGACCGCGCCGTGCTCATCCAGGGATTTGCCGGTGACGCCCAGCAGTGCCTGCTTGGCGTCATTGCTGTAAGTCACCAGACCACCGAGCACGTAGGCCGAGGACCCGGCCCGATCGGTCAGCACCTTGGCCACCCAGCCACCGGTGCAGCTCTCGGCGGTGGCCACCGTGCGGCCGGTCTCAAGCAGCCGGTCGCCCAGGCGGTTGCCCGCGCCTTCCAATTCCTGATCGCTGGCCCGCATAATGACCTCCTTCGTTTCATCGCGGCGGTTATTTTCTTACAATTCACGGCTTCATCCAAAGCCAGGCGAACCGGACCCGTTCATGTCAGCAGCTCAGACCGATCTTTCCAAGCACACGCCAATGATGCAGCAGTACCTGAAGATCAAGGGTCAGCACCCCAACGAACTGGTGTTCTACCGCATGGGCGACTTCTATGAGCTGTTCTACGAAGACGCCAAGAAAGCGGCCGAACTCATGGACATAACGCTCACCGCCCGGGGGCAGTCCGGCGGCAACCCCATTCCCATGGCAGGCATCCCCTACCATTCGTCTGAGGGTTACATTGCCCGGCTGGTTCGGGCAGGTCAATCCATCGCCATCTGCGAGCAGATCGGCGACCCGGCCACCAGCAAGGGGCCGGTCGAGCGCCAGGTGGTGCGTATCGTCACCCCCGGTACCCTGAGCGACGACGCTTACCTGGAAGACCGCCGCGACAACCTGCTGGTGGCCATCTTCAACAACCGGGAACAGTTCGGTTTTGCCTCCCTGGACATCTCCAGCGGCCGTTTTGCGGTATCTGAACTGGAAAACCTGGAGGCCCTGCAGGGTGAGCTTCAGCGGCTGCGGCCGGCGGAAATCCTGATCAGCGAGGATTTCCCCTTCGAGGAGATCCTGGAGGGCTTCACCGGCATCCGGCGCCAGGGCCCCTGGCTGTTCGAATCCGACACCGCGCGACGGGTGATTACCCAGCAGCTCCAGGTGCGCGACCTCACCGGTTTCGGCTGTGAAGACCTGCATCTGGCCGTCTGTGCCGCCGGCTGCCTGCTGCAATACGCCCGGGAAACCCAGCGCACCGCCCTGCCCCACATTCGCAAGCTGACCCGCGAGCGCCGCGACGAGGCCGTAATTCTTGACGCCGCCAGCCGCCGCAACCTCGAGATCGACACCAATCTGATGGGCGGCCACCAGTACACCCTGGCCTGGGTGATGGACCGAACCGCCACCGCCATGGGTGGCCGGGAACTGAGGCGCTGGCTGAACCGGCCGTTACGGGATGTGGAGATTGTGCGCCAGCGCCAGCAGGCGGTTTCCGCCCTGCTGGACGGGTTCCACTACGAGCCGGTGCACGATTTGCTGAAAGCCGTGGGCGACATTGAACGGGTATTGGCGCGGGTGGCACTGCGCTCTGCCCGGCCGCGCGACCTGGCCCGCCTGCGCGACGCCTTCCAGACCCTGCCCGAGCTGCAGGAAGCCTTGAAGCCGGTCAACTCCCACCACGTGGTCAAACTGGCCACCACCATCGGAGAATACCCGGAACTGGCCGACCTGCTGGAACGGGCGATCATCGATAATCCGCCGGTGGTGATTCGCGAGGGTGGCGTGATCCGCGAGGGCTTCGATGAGGAGCTGGACGAGCTGCGCAACATCAGTGAGAACGCCGGCCAGTATTTGCTGGATGTGGAGACCCGTGAGCGCGAGCGCACCGGCATCAGCACCCTGAAAGTGGGCTATAACCGGGTGCACGGCTACTACATTGAAATTACCCGGGCCCAGTCGGCCCAGGCGCCGGCCGACTACATCCGCCGCCAGACCCTGAAAAACGCCGAGCGCTTTATCACCCCGGAGCTGAAGGAGTTCGAGGACAAGGCCCTGAGCGCCAAAAGCCGGGCCCTGGCCCGGGAAAAGGGTCTGTACGACGAGGTACTGGAAACCGTGGCCGAACAGCTGGCGCCGCTGCAGGACGCCGCCCAAGCGCTGGCCGAGCTCGATGTGCTCAGCAACTTTGCCGAGCGGGCCACCTCACTGAGGTTCTCCGCGCCGGAGTTCAGTGACTCGCCCGGGTTTGATATCGAAGAAGGCCGCCATCCGGTGGTGGAACAGCTGCTGGACGAACCCTTCGTGCCCAACGACCTGCTGATGGACACCCAGCGGCGCATGCTGGTGATCACCGGCCCCAACATGGGCGGTAAGTCCACCTACATGCGACAGGCGGCGCTGATTGCCCTGCTCGCCTACACCGGCAGCTTCGTGCCCGCCAACCGGGCGGTGATCGGACCGGTGGACCGTATCTTCACCCGCATGGGGTCCTCCGACGACATCGCCGGCGGTCGCTCGACCTTCATGGTGGAAATGACCGAAACCGCCAACATCCTGCACAACGCCACCGAGCACAGCCTGGTGTTGATGGACGAGGTGGGCCGGGGAACCAGCACCTTTGACGGCCTGTCACTGGCCTGGGCCACCGCCGAACATCTGGCACGGGAAATCCGCTGTTACACCCTGTTTGCCACCCACTATTTCGAGCTGACCCAGCTGGCCGAGGAGCTTCAGCACGCGGTGAACGTGCATCTGACGGCCACCGAGCACGACGACAGCATCGTGTTCCTGCACAATGTGCACGATGGCCCCGCCAGCCAGAGCTACGGCCTGCAGGTGGCGAAACTGGCCGGGGTGCCCCAGGACGTCATCCGCAATGCCAAGGCCCAGCTGTCTCATCTCGAAGGCAGCGCCAGCCCGGCAACGCCGGCCAGTCAGGATAAAGCCCGGTCTGCGCCAGCCCCTGCTGCTCCGAAAGCCAGCGATCCCGTCTACCAGGGGGATATGTTCGCGAGTCTCGAACCGAGCGCGGTGGAAGAGGCCCTGAAAGCGCTGGATGTGGATGATCTCACGCCCCGGGAAGCCATGAACCGGCTGTACGAATTGAAAGAGTTACTGGGAAAATAGCAGCGAGTTGATCTGGGTAATAAGGTTATAGCAGGGCAACGCTTGCGGCTGTGAGGGTCCCTCCCTACAATATCGCGCACTAAAATATAACGGTGGGGCTCCGAACGGCGCTCCTGATGAGATTGACCGACCACTGGACCAGGGATCTGACTATGGCGTTTATCGTTACTGATAACTGCATCAAGTGCAAATACACAGACTGCGTGGAAGTCTGCCCGGTAGACTGTTTCTACGAAGGACCGAACTTTCTGGTGATTGATCCGGACGAGTGTATCGACTGCGCCCTGTGCGAGCCCGAGTGCCCGGCCGAAGCCATTTTCTCCGAAGACGAGCTGCCCGCCGATCAGGTCCAGTTTGTGGAGCTCAATGCCGATCTGGCCGCCAAGTGGCCGAACATCACCGAGAAGAAAGACCCGCTGCCGGATGCCGAGGAGTGGGACGGCAAGCCGAACAAGCTCCAGTACCTGGAGAAATAATCTCCGGCTCCGGAACTGAAAAAAGGGAAGCTTCGGCTTCCCTTTTTCTTTGCGCGTGGGCAACGCGAGGCGCCACGCGAAGACTCTGCTCAGGTACTGGCCAGTTTGGCGCCCATGGCAACGAAGAATCCACCGGTCAGGCCGTTAAGCAGCTTTTTCAGTCGGGCGTTAACGCCCAGGCTCCGGAAGGTGACCACCACCCACGCCAGGCCACACTGCCACACCATCGCCAACAGGAAGTGCACCCCGGCCAGCAGCAGCGATTGCAGGAAGGCATTGCCGGCAGGATCAATAAACTGCGGCAGCAGTGCCATATAGAATAATGCGGTTTTGGGATTCAGAACGTTGGAGAGCACGCCCTCCCGAAACGAAACCGCCAGGCCCACGTGCCTTCGAGCGACCGATGCAGGTACTTCAGCGGTCGCACTGTCAGGAGCCGCCCGGCTCCGGCGAAACGCCTGGCGCAGGGAACCAATACCCAGCCAGATCAGATAGAGCGCACCGGCCCACTTCAGGGCGGTAAAGGCCCAGGCCGTTTCAACCAGCAACAGCGAGATGCCGAGGGCAGAGAGCGTGGCGTGAATGAACAGGCCGCTGCAGATGCCAGCACTGGTGGCGCAGCCATCCCGCAAACCACCCCGACCGGTATTGCGCATCACCAGGAGCGTATCCACCCCCGGCGTAATGGTAAGCAGGGTAATGGCGACCAGATAGGCCCAGAACAGATCGGAGATCATGGCACTGCCTCATCAACGCAGGTCAGGAGGCCGCCACGTGATCAGGCCTCCTGCTGGAGAATCTTCTTTGCCGCAGCGGACTTGTAGAACGGGGCCAGCCGTCGGCGGATCAGGGCCTCAACATAGCCCTCTTCCCGCAACACGTCTATAACCGGAATTGCGTAGGCGTCGATTTCCGCCATGATCACCTCCTGGCTCACACCAACGTCGCCCAGCAGGTCAACCACGGGCCGGTCACCGTACTTCTCGAACAGATGCGCGACCACCGCCCGGGCACAGCCCTCGAAGTAAGGGGTTTTGCGGAACTGCAGCCAGAACTCGTAGCCCAGCACCACAAACTCCTGCAGCTCCACATCGCCCAGCCCCTCCTGAAGCTCGGCAATGGTGCGATCCTCCACGGACACCCAGGCTGCCATCACAGTGTCCCGAAGCTCGTCATCCGACAACGCCTTGTGCAGGAATTGCTCACTCCGGCTGATCAGGCCCGGCAGGCTGTCAGACAGCCAGGCCTTGAGGCGACGCTCGAAGGTTTCGTCCAGCCCCGGCACGGCCCTGTTGGCCATGCGTTTGCCGAATTTCATCATCGAGCCCACGCCCGGCACCGATTTGGTGATCAGGTTGTCCTCATACAGGTAATTCACCAGCCCGTGATACACCACATTGGCGACCAGTTCCTGATACACGGGATGAGACATGATCTCGCTGATCACCCGCTCCCGCTGCTGGCGCAACTCCAGAGCCTCTTCCAGGAAGCCGGTGGCCTGCTCGCGGGAAATGATTTCGCCAAGGGTGGTCTGGGACTGCACATCCGCATTGAGCACTTCTGTCGCCATTTCCGCAGCCAGCTCGGGAATACCGGCGTCCAGTTCCATGTTCATCACGATCCGGTGAATCACACCCATCACCTGATCTCCGGACGTGACGCGGTTCAGGGTCAGTGTGCCGGCCTGTTGCCAGAGTTCATCCAGCTCCTGCTTGAGGAACTTGCGTAATTTGGCACCCTTGAGCGAGGCAAGCTCGTGCTTAACGTGCTGCTCCAGCAACTGGTCGGCGAGATCCATTGTGCCTTTAGTCATGGTGTCTGGTGTCCTGTGGTTAAAGTGAAAACCGATGGCCGGAGGCTAACACGAACAATGGCCCGGCGGGTTTGCCAAAACTACAGGCGCAGGGATGCACGGGGGCCAGTCAGCCCCCGATCCGGCCAGAGAGCATGTTTTGAAGAGGCTACTGGAAATCGCTGAAGCTGTGGGGCTCGGCGGCCAGGGCCAGGCACAGGCTGCCGGGGCCCACATAGATGCTGCTGGTAATGCCCATCTGGGAAAGCAGCAGCTCAACACCGTTGCGCTCACAGGCATCGCGCAGGCGGTTCAGGCCCGGAAGATCTTCAATCTCGGTCCAGGTCAGCCCGCAGGAAAGACTCACGTAGGGTGTCAGCAGACCAGCTTCCACCCGGGCGGCCGCGTAGTTCATCACCTTCTCCACCGCCACATCGAAACTCCGGGTCTTGGCAACCGGCTGGCCCTCTGCGCCCTGGCCGAAGATGACCGGGGTAATATTCAGGGCCTTGCCAAGAAACGCGACCAGCGCCGACACACTCTTGTCGCCGCGGCGGCGGGCCCGCTCCCGGATGTAGTGCAGATCCCGTGGAATCACACAGGTGTAGATCTTGTCGGTGAAGGTTTCCACCTCATGCCGCAAGGCGTTCTTGGCCAGTTTCTGGTCAATCAGGCGTAGGGTATGTGCCGCCAGAAGCCCCTGACCGGCAAAAATCTGTTTGCTGTCGATAACCCGCATGAAAAACCGGCCATCCCGACCGGCCGCGGCCCGGGCCCGTTCATAGTTCGACAGAACGCTGTTCATGGCCTCGGTGGCGTTCTGGAAAATCAGGCTGCGAGTCTTGGTAACCGTTTCGCAGATGGCAAGATCGAACTGGGTCACGATCTTCTCCATGAACAGGTCATGGATCTGCTCTGCGCTGAACGCGCGGGTTTCCGCCTCGTGGCCTTTCTGTAACAGGCCACTCTGATAGAACTCCTGGGTACGGACCGGGTCGTGCTCGTCAATGTAGGTCTGGCCGTCTATAACGGCGGTAACGGGAAGGATGAACAGGTCGTGTTTTCTGCTGAATTCATACGGTAAATCACACGCGGAATCGACGATCAAACCAACTCGCATGGCGGGCCTCCAGCTCCGGACCGCTTCCTGGCCGGAAGCGCCCTTTTTTGTCATTATTTTTGGTGTCGACCAGTCTTACACAACCTGACCAGAATTTCAGCAACGAGACGCTAACGTGCCGGAGGCGCCAGTTCAAGCTCCTTGAGCGTACGCTCAAGCAAGTCCCGGTTGTCCTGCTGCCAGGGGTGAAATCCCTTGCGGAAGTACGCCAGGAACTCGGGCAGGCAAGTACGTAACACGCCCGGCTTTCCCCACAGAAAGTTGATGCCGCCCAGCCAGGTGCGCAGGCTCCAGAGCTTGCCATCGGTCTTCAGCAGGCTGCAGGTATTCAGAAAGGTGTACTTGAAGAAATTCCAGGTGACAAACAGGAACACGATCCGGCGCAGCCGCTCGTTGCCCACACATTCCCGGTAGACATCGAACGCCACCGATTTATGCTCGGTTTCCTCAATGGCGTGCCAGCGCCAGAGCCTGGCCATCGTCGGCGATGCCCCTTCCATCCATTCCGGGTGGCGCAGAATGGCGTTGGCCAGAACCGCCGTGTAGTGTTCCGCACCGCAGGTGCCCGCCAGTTGCCTGCTCGGCGGCAGCTTGCCCACCCACTCCATGTGCTTGCGAAAACGCCGGTCGAGGGCGTCGATGTCATAACCACGGGCTTTCAGGGCGTCGTTGTATTCCCTGTGCTCACGGCTGTGCAGGGCTTCCTGTCCGATAAAGCCCCGGATTTCCGCTTTCAGCTTGGGGTCTTCAATCCGGTCACGGTACAGCCTCACGGCATTGATGAACTGCTGTTCGCCGTCGGGAAACTGCAGCGACAGCGCGTTGAAAAAAGCGGTACGGAATGCGTCGTTGCCGTGCCAGAGCGTTTTCAGATCTTCGCTGACATCGAACCGCAGATGCCTGGGCTCAACGGAGACGCCCTCGGGCGTGGAGCTGATGGTCATAACTGCCTCCCGTTTTTCTTGTGTTGTTATCCTGAACGAAGAGCGGGCAAAAATTCACCAGAGAGGTCAGTGTAAACCCGGCGAGCAGCGCGAAGGAAGGCGTAACGGGCAAATATCAGACAAATTGTCACGAAATGACATTTTGTCAAAATGAAACAGCCAGGCGCCGAACAGCAAAACCCGACCTGCAAAAAAAGGGAGGCTCAAGGCCTCCCAAGGACACACAGAGGTTGGCGTCGCCGAAGCGGAGGGCTCAGTCCAGCTCTTTGGCCTGGTCCCGCAGAACAAACTTCTGGATTTTGCCTGTAGAGGTCTTGGGCAGCTCCGAGAACACCACGGTCTTGGGCACTTTAAAGCGCGCCAGATGCTCCCGGCAGAAGGTGATGATGTCTTCCTCGGTCACCTGGCCGGCTTCCGGCTTGAGGGTGACAAAGGCGCAGGGTGTCTCACCCCACTTTTCGTCGGGCCGGGCAACCACCGCCGCCTCAAGGACGGCCGGGTGACGGTACAGGGTATCTTCCACCTCGATGGTGGAGATGTTTTCGCCACCGGAAATGATGATGTCCTTCAACCGGTCCTTGATTTCCATGTAGCCGTCTTCGTGCCATACCGCCAGGTCGCCGGTATGGAACCAGCCACCCCGGAAGGCTTCCTCGGTGGCCTTGGGGTTCTTCAGATACCCCTTCATCACGGTATTGCCGCGCAGGAAGATTTCCCCGATGGTCTTGCCGTCCTTCGGTACCGGTTCCATGGTGTTCGGATCACCCACCATGGTGCCGCCCAGGGTGTGGTAACGAACGCCCTGGCGGGCCTTTTTGCGGGCCCGGTCGTGCAGGGGCAGTGCATCCCATTCCGACTTCCAGGCACACACGGTTACCGGGCCGTAAACTTCGGTCAGGCCATAAACGTGCGTCACCTGAATGCCCATTTCCTCGATGGCACCGATCACCTGAGCGGGCGGCGCCGCACCGGCGGTCATGGATTTGACCTCGTGATCGATCCCCGCCTTGGCGGATTCCGGCACGTTCAGCAGCGCATTCAGGACAATCGGTGCGCCGCACATGTGGGTCACCTGGTGATCGCGGATCAACTGGAGAATCTTCTCCGGGTCCACCCGGCGCAGGCACACGTGGGTTCCCGCCATGGCGGTGATGGTCCAGGGGAAACACCAGCCATTGCAGTGGAACATCGGCAGGGTCCACAGGTACACCGGATGCATGTCCATGGACCACACCGCCTGGTTCCCCAAGGCGTTCAGATAGGCGCCCCGGTGGTGGTACACCACGCCTTTGGGATTACCGGTGGTGCCCGAGGTGTAGTTCAGGGAAATGGCATCCCATTCGTTCTCCGGGAACTGCCACTGGAAGGCAGGATCCCCTTCCCGCAGGAAAGCCTCGTAATCCAGATCGCTCACCTGAACACCTTCGCCGTATTCAGGATCGTCCACGTCGATCACCAGGGGTTTGGTGTCGAGACGACTGACCGCATCGCGGATCACCTCGCCGAATTCCCGATCGGCGATCACAACTTTCGCTTCGCCATGTTCCAGCATGAAGGCAATGGCCTCGGCATCCAGGCGGACGTTCAGAGTGTTGAGCACGGCGCCGATCATGGGCACGCCAAAGTGGGACTCCACCATGGCCGGAATGTTGGGCAGCATGACTGCCACCGTGTCACCGCGACCAATACCACGCCCCTGCAGGGCGGACGCCAGACGACGACAGCGCTCGTAGGTCTGGGCCCAGGTATACCGGATAGCGCCGTGAATCACCGCCGGGTACTCGGGGTAGACAGTGGCGGTACGTTCAATGAAATCAATAGGGGACTGAACGGCGTAGTTGGCATCAACGGGCGCGAGGCCCTGATCAAAAATCGAGGTCATGGTGTGGTCCTCTCGGCGGCTGTTGTTCTTATGGCGTATTCAGGAATATCACAGAACTGGCTATACTTTCAGCTGGCCAAAATAGTATTTGATAGAATAAATACTAGAAATTACACCAACGTATTATAGTGCACATACCACATGTCGCAGCCATGAACGATGCTTCCTCTTCCAGTGTATTTAGTTTGCACGAGGCCGACCCGCAACCCGCGCTGCTCCTTGATGCCAGCGGCGCCGTACTGGAAGGAAATCGAGCCAGCAACGCTCTTTGCCAGGAGAAGGCGCTGGCGTCACCATCCCGGCTTCTGCCAGTCAATGTCCGGGCACTGGCCGCTGCATCGCTGGGGCAGCGACGGGCCATTGAGCATGTGGAAGCCCGGATCGGTTCCACCATTCTGGTGTGGACGTTCATCCCGGATACCGGCTCGGATCGTGTACTTGCTCGGGCCCGGGACGCCACCGATGACGTACTCACCCGGGAAGACGCCACCCGCGCCAGCCGCCTGTATCGGCTGATTACCGAGAACACCACCGATCTCATTTCCCGCCACGCCCCGGACGGGCGCTTTATTGATGCCACACCGGCGTCCTGGCGGCTTCTGGGCTTCTGGCCGGAAGAGCTGCGCGGCAAGGCGCTGGAAGAGGTGTTCCAGGGAAGCAACGTGGCCCAGCAACTGGCAGAGACCCGCAACCGCTTGCGGGATGACGGCTACGCCACCATGACTCTGGAGATCACCCATCGGGACGGCTCCCGCCGCTGGTTCGAGATTGCCAGCCGGGCCATCCGGGAAACCTACACCGGCGCCGTGGTCGAGGTTGTCAGCGTGTCCCGGGACATCACGGCCCGGGTGGAATCCGAGGAAAACAACCGCCGGCTGGCAGACGAACTGGCCCACACAGCCCGCCTCGCGACCCTGGGGGAACTCGCCTCAAGCATCGCCCATGAAATGAACCAGCCGCTGGCCACGATCGTGAACTTCGCCAGCGCCAGCCAGCGCTACCTGAAAAGCGCGCAGACCAATGCGCAATGCCTCGAGCGAGTCGACGACGGTCTTCAGAAAATTGTTCACCACGCCAATCGCGCGTCGGAAGTGATCAAGCGCCTGCGAGCGTTTCTGCGCAAGGGCCAGAAGCGCACGGCGCCCGTTTCCCTGAACGACGTGGTCAGTAACGTTGCCCGGCTGTGCCAGTGGGAAGCGGAGAAGAGCCATGTGAAAATCCGGGAAAAGCTGGCACGGTGCGCCCCGGTGATCACCGCCGATCCGGTGCTGCTGGAGCAAGTACTGATCAACCTGATCCGCAACGGGATTGAGGCGAACGCCGAGCGCCTGGGTCCGGCCTCACCAGAGACCCCGTCGCAGATAGTGATAAGTACCTGTGTTAACGAGCAGAACGAAACCCTGATTGAAGTCACCGACGAGGGGCCAGGCCTGGCGGAGGCGGAGATCCGGCAGATGTTCCAGCCGTTTTTTACCAGCAAACCTCAGGGGCTCGGTCTCGGGCTGTCCATGAGCCGGTCGATTATCGAAGGCTTTGGCGGCTTTCTGGACGCACGCCCGGCGGCCACCGGAGGCCTCTCCCTGATCTGCCGCTTCCCGGCCGGCGCCCCGCAAAACTCCAGAACAAGAACCGAGGAGATCGAACCTGATGAGTAAACACGTCGCACCGGCAGCTACGGCTATCCCGGACGCCTCCACGGTCTTCGTAGTGGACGACGACGCCGGCATGCTGGAATCCACCCAGTGGCTTCTGGAATCGGTGGGCCTGAACGTGAAAGCCTACAGCGACGGCCGGCAGTTCCTCGACGCCCTGGGCGACTCCCAGGCCGGGTGCCTGGTGCTCGATATCCGGATGCCCGGGCTAGGCGGGCTGAACGTGCAGGAAGAGCTCCAGAAACGGGGGGTGACGCTGCCGATCATTTTTGTCTCGGGCCACGCAGACGTTCCCATTGTGGTCCGGGCCTTCAAATCCGGCGCCTTTGACTTCATTGAGAAGCCTTTCAACGAGCAACTTCTGCTCGATAGCGTGCAGCAGGCCCTGCAGGACCATCGCCAGAGCAGCGACCGTCTTGAGGGTGATGAGGCAACCGAAGCCCTGCTGGCCACACTTACCCGGCGGGAACGGGATGTGTTCCTGCCCATGGCCCAGGGTTACACCAGCCGGGAGATTGCCGAGCAGCTGGATGTCAGCGTGAAGACCATCGATCTCTACCGGGCGCGGGTCATGAAACGCCTGGGCGTCGACCGCCTGCCGGATGTGACCGGCCTGGCCATTGCCGCCGGACTGCTGGCGCCACTGAACCTTCGTGGCGAGCAGCCAGACCACCACTAATCCCGGGCAGCCTGGTCTTCGTGAGCCATGGCTCCCAGCCGAGCCACGGCCTGCTCGATGCGTTCGCTCCAGGGGTTGGCGCTGTTCAGTCTCAGGCAGTTTTCGTATTTGTTGGCGGTGGAGAACATCAGGCCGGGCGCCACATTGATGCTCTCCGCCCTCGCCTTCTGGTAAACCCGGGTTCCCGACACGCCATCCGGCAGTTGCACCCAGAGCACAAACCCACCCTGGGGCCGGCTGACTGCCGTCCCCTCCGGAAACGATCTGGCGACCGCGGTGCGTAACCGCTCGGTGCTCTCCCGGTAGTGCTGCCGGGCCGAACGCAGGTAACGATCGTAACCGCCCTGCTCCAGGAAATGCGCCACCGCCATCTGCGGAATCGACGAGGTGGCCAGGTTAACGAAATACTTGTGCTGCCGCGCGCTGGCCATGAACCGCCCGGGCACCATCCAGCCCAGGCGCAGGCCCGGTGAAATGGTTTTCGAGAAGGAGCTGCAGTAAATCACGCTGTCGGTACGGTCAAACGCCTTGGCCGGTCGGGGCCGGTCACCGGAATGGTAAAGGTCGCCGTAGATGTCATCCTCGATCAGCGGCACGTTGGCCGCCGCCAGCATGGACACCAGCTGCTTCTTGCGCTCGTCGGACATGCGCGCGCCCATGGGATTGCTGTGGTTGGTCACCACCACGCAGGCTTTGAGCGGCCACTGCTCCAACGCAAGTTGCAGGCCTTCAAGGCTCAGCCCCTCTGAGGGATGCGTGGGAATCTCGATCACTTTCAGGCCCACCACTTCCAGTGCCTGCAGGATACCGGGAAACGACGGCGACTCCACCGCCACAATATCACCAGGCTGTGTCACCGCCCGCAGCGCCAGAATAATGGCCTCCTGGGCACCGTTGGTGGCCAGCACATCATCCGGCGTTATCGGTACACCCAGCGTTGCCATGCGCTGGGCAATCTGTCGACGGAACGATTCCTTGCCCGGAAAGGCGTAATCCAGGGTTTCCAGCCCCCGTCGCGCGGCCCAGAGTGTGCTTTGCTGGATTTGTCGCAGCGGCAGGTAATCCGGGTGAGGAATGGCCGTGGCCAGGGGCACCATGCGCTTCTGCTCGTCGGCACAGAGATCCAGCGTCATTTCCCGCGCGCTGACCGGGACCGGCCGGCTGCGGTGTCGACGCATCACCGGCTCGGGGGCATCCACCGCCGGCAACCGCACGAAATAGCCACTGCGTTCCCGCGCCTGCAGAAAGCCCCGGGCTTCAAGCGTCTGGTGTGCCTGGAGGATGGTCGAGATGCTCACCCCGAACTGCCGGCTGAGCATTCGCACGCCCGGCAGTCGATCACCATCGCGGTAGACACCGTCGCGGATCAGTTCCTGAAGCTGATCCGCCACCTGGTTATAGAGAATGCCCATGTTACGTCCCTCGTCTGCCTGACCTTCGTTTCCTTCACCCGTAGAGCATTACACCCGTTGAGCGTTACACCCTATTGCACCAGACCTGGCACGGGTCCGTGCAGTACAGATGCCTCCGAAAATCACCGTAACAGACACCACTGACACCTCTCTGTACCGGTTCAATTCCAGAATATCTGAATCTGTTATGGCTGTCAGCGAGAGCGGACAATAGCAACATCGAGAACCGAAGAAGGAGTTTCACCATGGGTATCGCCAACACACACCTCGCACCACCGCCGGCAACGCGCAAGGATCTCCTGGGCCTTGAGGCCTGTGCCGCGCCCCTGCTGAAAGGCATGGATGTCACTCGTCAATGGCTGGCTGATCTCGGCTTTTCCATGAGTGAACCGGCCCCGGATCACTGGGTACTGACCCATTCAGCCCCCCTGCCGGAGCTGCATTTCTACAACGCCACAGAGCTGGAGATGTTTGCCCGGCACCGGGCCCACCACTACGCTAGACGATCATTCAGGGAGAACAGAGTATGAAACACCCGATCTACCAGGTTGATGCTTTCACAAACACCATTTTCGGGGGCAACCCGGCTGCCGTTATGCCGCTGGAGCAGTGGCTGCCCGACAACGTGATGCAGTCGCTGGCGCTTGAGAACAACCTGTCGGAAACCGCGTACTTCGTTCGCCTCGACAACAACGAAGACGCCGACTTCCACATTCGCTGGTTCACGCCGGGCACGGAAGTACCGCTGTGCGGCCACGCCACCCTGGCGAGCGCGTGGGTGATCTTCAACAAGCTTGGCTGGAAAGGAGAACAGATTCGATTCCGCTCCAAAAGCGGCCCGCTGGCCGTGAGGCAAACCGACGATGGCTGGCTGGTGCTGGATTTCCCGAACCTGGCCTTTGAACCACAGCCAACGCCGGCGCTGATTCGTGACGCGCTCGAGGGAGCGCCGGATACCGCCTTCTTCGTGCCCAACGACACCAATTACATGGTGGTTCTGGAGAACGAAGCCGCGGTTCGGGCGGCACAACCGGACTTGCTCAAACTGAAACAGCTGGGCAACCAGGGACTGATCGTGACAGCGCCGGGCCAGGACTGCGACTTCGTCAGCCGCTATTTCGCCCCCGGCGCCGGCATTGAGGAAGACCCGGTCACCGGATCCATTCACAGCGTGCTGGTGCCCTACTGGGCCGAACAGCTCGGCAAGACCCGCCTGGATGCCCGGCAGGTGTCCGCCCGGGGCGGCTTGCTTCGCTGCGAACTGAAAGGCGACCGGGTCGACATCGCCGGCCAGGCCGCTTTCTACATGGAAGGCTCCGTCCACCTGCCCTGAGGCTGGTATACTGCCCGCCGTTTTCTTCGGATTGGCGGGCATTATGGCGGCAGGTTCAGCATCCCACTTCAACGTAATCATCATCGGTGCTGGCGCCGCCGGTCTGATGTGCGCAGCCACCGCCGGCTATCGTGGCCGGAGCGTGCTGGTACTGGACCACGCCAACAAACCCGGCAAGAAAATCCTCATGTCCGGTGGCGGTCGCTGCAACTTCACCAACCTGAACAGCACGCCCGCCAACTTCCTGTCGGACAACCCCCATTACTGCATTTCCGCGCTCAAGCGCTACACGCCCCAGGACTTCCTGGAACTGGTGGACCGCCACGGCATCGAGCATGAGGAAAAAGCCCCGGGACAGCTTTTCTGCAAGGACAGCGCGAAGGACATCCTCAACATGCTGCTGACCGAGTGCGAATGGGCGGGTGCGGAGGTGCGCCTGAAGACCGCCGTTGAGAGAGTCACCGAAACCGACGGCGGCTACCGCCTGCGCACCGGCTCCGGGGATCTGACCTGCGATTCACTGGTGATTGCTACCGGCGGCCTGTCAATTCCCACCATGGGGGCTACCGGCTTCGGCTATCGCATCGCCGAGCAGTTCGGCCTGAAAGTGCTGCCCACCCGCGCGGGTCTGGTGCCGTTCACCCTGCATCCGGAGCTCAAGGAGCAGCTGGCTCCGCTTTCCGGCGTCAGTTGTCCTGTCGACGTGCACTGCCACGGCCAGCATTTCCGCGAACCCATGCTGGTAACCCATCGCGGGCTCAGCGGCCCGGCCATGCTGCAGATTTCCAGCTTCTGGCAGCCGGGCGACAGCCTGGCCATCAACCTGCTGCCCGCCTGCCAGATCCGGAACGATCTGCTCGAACTTCGCAAACAGCGCCCCCAGTCCACCATCGGCCAGTACCTGGGGCAGCATCTGCCAAAACGCTTCGCCCAGGCCTTCAACGAATTGCAGGGCTGGAGCGGCCCACTACAGGCGTACAAGAACAGTGATATTGACCAGGTGGCAGAGGTTCTGGGCCAGTGGTCCATCAAACCGGCCGGCACCGAAGGCTACCGAACGGCGGAAGTGACCCTTGGGGGCGTGGACACCCGCCAGCTCTCTTCGAAAACCATGGCGGTGCTGGAGCGGCCTAACCTGTATTTCATTGGTGAGGTGGTTGATGTCACCGGGCACCTCGGTGGGCACAACTTTCAGTGGGCCTGGGCGTCCGGCGTGGCAGCGGGAAACAGTGCCTGACCATTGGCCTCGAACAATTCAGATTGGAACAATAGCAATTATCGTTAGACCAACAACTTCAGTGCATTGTGGGTTCAGGACATTGTCGAGTATCGAGAGCCTGAAAGGCGCCAGTGCGCTCGAGACGGGGGTTATCCAAGCGGGCTTTTAAACAAAAGCGAACAGTGAGATAAGAGGGTCTTCAATGACTTTTGGGAAGCTGGCGTGCACAAGTCCTGTGAAGGGAGGTTCTGAAGGAGGAAGAGTCAATGTAGGGTTAGAAAAACCCGGTACCGTGCGAAATGTTTAGAGGCAAGAGCAAATTGTGTGTCTTGAGAAAAACGATTGATAATCCGATTTGATCCTGCCAGCACCGAAACCGTCTTATATTGGTGAGCGAGAACAGTGACTATAATTTCGGGTCGCACTCAAGGTCATTGTTCAGCGACGGTTTCGGCCATTTTAGCGGCGCCCGGCGCTAGAGCTCCGGGCGCGGTTTATTCGAAGCGGTTCGACACGATGTTATCGCGTGTGCCATCACTTTGCTGCCACACCGCAAACGCTGTTCCGGTGCCATCGACCGCAATTTGCGGGAAAAAGCGGCTCCGGCGTTGTCACTTTCGATCAACTCGGCGGTGCCCCAGGTACTACCATCGAATCGGTTCGACACGATGTTAAACCTTGTGCCATCACTTTGCTGCCACACCGCAAACGCTTTTCCGGTGCCATCGACCGCAATTTGTGGGAAAGCAATAATTCCGCCGTTGTCACTCTCGATCAACTCGGCGGTGCCCCAGGCGCTACCATCGAATCGGTTCGACACGGCGTTTTGGGTTGTGCCATCACTTTGCTGCCAA
>NZ_FOYV01000003.1:0-73052 GCF_900115175.1 Marinobacter gudaonensis | reverse complement strand
CATCGAAGCGGTTGGACACGATGTTACTCCTTGTGCCATCACTTTGCTGCCAAACCGCAAACGCTTTCCCATTGACATCGACCGCAATTTGCGGGCGAGACGCATCTCCGGCGTTGTCACTCTCGATCAACTCGGCGGTGCCCCAGACGCCATCCGAGGTGGTGAAGCTCCATGTCTGATCAGTTGCCAGGGCATTGCCTGACAAATCCGTGATTGCCGTCGACAGAGTGGCGGCGTAAGTTACCAGAAGCGCTAGATCGCGGTCTGGCTCGAAGGTAGCGACGTTGTTAGCGGCATCAAAGCTCACAGTGCCGGAAACCTCGCTGTCACTGGCAACGATAAAACTGCTTTCGCCAATGGTTTTAGCAAACATGTCCTCGCTGAATGTCGCTGTGATAGCGCTGTCACGTGCGACCTGAATCGCGCCATCAGAAGGGCTAAAACTTATGACGGTGGGTGGGGTGGAATCAACATTGGTGTTGCTACCATCGCAGGCGGTCAACACCATTAAAAGAGGTAGTAGGAGCACAAATGTGCGAGCATTCTTGAAGATGAGCGGCATTTGAGAATTTCCTATCAAAGGCGGGCAAAGTGATGTTTATCGTTTTTTTTAACATGACCGAATGGCGTTGAGACATTTTCGAACTTTTAGGATTCCTAATGTATGGGATTTTGCTACATACTGGAAGCTCTGGTTCTAACGAACTGTTCTTACAATTCTTTACAGAATATCAAGCAGGCCAAAGAAACGGCTTCTTTGTTAACGATATGAACTGGACTTTCCCCACCAAGTGTTATGGTGCTTAGCTCCAAGCGGAAGGTGATTTCAAGGCCCTGATCGGCCATTACGAATGTCCGCTTTGCGACCAAACCTGTTATTTGCCGGTGGAGTGGTGAATGTAACCGACCACCGGCGTGGCCATAATTTCCAATGGGCCTGGGCATCCGGCGTCGCAGCAGGCAACGACGCCTGACTCAATGGCGCAGTCTCTCCTACCCTTATTACCTAGCGATAACGCCCGCTCAGTAGTCTCCCCGCGTTTGGAACCACGGTATCGAGGCCCAACGCCTTGAGAATCTGGAAAGTGGTACAGGTGGCCGCCGACACCACGGGCTTGCCGAGGGCGTCTTCCACCTGCTGGATGGACGCCAGCGACGGCATCTGCACACAGGCAGACAGCACAACGGCATCCGCCCCCTGGGTGTCGAGACGCTGGACGATGTCTGTCAGCGCCAGCGGATCCTGACGGCCCACCTCAAGGTTGTCCGGTATCTCCAGCGCGATGCTATCAACCACCTGGAAGCCTTCGGCCTCGATGTAGTCGATGACCATGTCGGTCAGCGGCCTCATGTAAGGCGTGATGATGGCGACCCGTTTGGCGCCCAGCACAGCCAGCCCCTGGGTGAGCGCGCCGGCACTGGTAACCACCGGAGTCGGGTGTCCGTTCGATTCGGCCACACCCTGCAGGCGGGCCTGTGACTCCCGATGGTAGCCGGCGCCGCGGCTCATGATGGCAACCAGACAGGCGTACCCCATTACGTCCACTGCGGCATCAGAGAGTTCCAGGGCACAGCGATCCGACTCTGAGTCCATGGCCGCCAGCTCTTCCCGGGTCACCTTTTTCATGCGCATGCGGCTTGAGTGGAAGGTAAAGCGTTCCGGCTCAACGGCTTCCCGCGCTCTGAGCATGGCCGGGATTTCCGTTTCCATGGTGGTATTGGAACTCGGCACTATCTGGCCGATCCGGTAGGTTTTCGTCATAGCAGGTCTCCGGTTCCCGAATCAGGCGTCCTGGTAAATGTCTTTGTATTCGTCCCGGAGCTGCTTCTTCTGGACCTTACCCATGGTATTGCGGGGCAATGCCTCAACAAAGAACACGCGCTTGGGTTGCTTGAACTTCGCCAGGTGGCCGGCCAGTGCGTTGATCACATCGACTTCTTCCAGCTTCTCACCGGGCAACAAAACGACCACGGCGGTCACACCCTCACCAAAGTCCGGATGAGGCACACCAATGACGGCGGATTCCATGACCTCGGGCATGGCGTCAATGACCTGCTCCACCTCCTTGGGATAGACGTTGAAGCCGCCGGAAATCACCAGATCCTTGTCACGCCCGACAATCTGCACATAGCCGCGCTCGTCGATCAGGGCAAGGTCACCGGTGATGAAGAATCCGTCGTCCAGGAGCTCCGCTTTGGTTTTCTCGGGCATGCGCCAGTAACCCTTGAACACGTTCGGGCCACGAACCTCCAGCATGCCTATCTCGCCCGCTGGCAAGGGTTTGTGATCCCCCGCCTCCGGATCGGTAATCCGTATTTCCACGCCCGGCAGGGGCATGCCCACGGTGCCGGCGATGCGGTCACCGTCGTAGGGGTTGGAGGTGTTCATGTTGGTTTCTGTCATGCCATAGCGCTCGAGAATGGCGTGCCCGGTTCGTTCCTCAAACTTCTGGTGCGTCTCTGCAGTAAGAGGCGCCGAGCCGGAGGTGAACAGACGCATGTTGGAGGTGAGTTCCGGCGTCAGGCGATCGTCCTGCAAAAGGCGGGTATAGAACGTGGGCACCCCCATCAGGGTGGTTCCCTCGGGCATAGCCGCGATGATCATGTCCACATCAAATTTGGACATGAAATACAGACTGGCACCGGTGATCAGAATGACATTGCACGCCACGAACAGACCGTGAGTGTGGAAGATGGGCAAGGCGTGAATCAGGCGATCCTTCTCGGTGAAACGCCAGGCCTCGGCCAGGCTCCGACAGTTCGAACCGAGGTTCCTGTGGGTCAGCATGGCGCCCTTCGAGCGCCCGGTGGTGCCAGAGGTGTAAAGAATGGCCGCGAGGTCATCGTCGGCGCGCTGCTCGATTCCGGTATAGGCATCGGCCTTACCGACCTTTTCCATCAACGAGCCGTCGGCGTTGACGCCGAGAGTCTCGACGCAGGGACACCCGGTTTCTGCGGCGATGGCTTTGGCTGACTCAAAGGCAGCCGGCTGACACACAAACAGCGCGGGCTCCGCATCGCCCAGAAAGTACCCGACTTCATCGGCGGTATAGCCGGTGTTCAGCGGCAGATACACACCACCGACCCGCAGCGTTGCCAGATACAGCAGAATGGCCTCGGGACTCTTGTCGACCTGAACCGCAACCCGGTCCCCAGGCTCAACACCCAGCATTTTTAGAGCGCCGGCGATTTGCTCGGTGGTGGAGAGGGCCTCAGCGTAGGAGTAGGTCTTGCCTTCCGGCGTGGTGATAAAGTTTGCTGTTCCCCGCTCCTGCATCTTCGCTGCGAATGTTGCAAACAGGTTGTTATTCATTTCTCGGCTTCTCCTTTGAACAGTTTCCGACCCAGCCTGCTCAGCTCGCGGACACTGGGGGAACAGACAATTTCACCGTTGGTAGTGAATTTTTCATTGTTGCGCTCGATGTTCTCGAGCACGTACAGGTAGTTGACCATCAGCCCGGCCGACTGCTTCATGCCGTTTGCGGACACATCACCCAGCCAGTTAATCCGGTGCAACTCTGCGCCATTGCCCAGATGGAATCTTGCGACCGGGTTCATGGGTAGTCCGGCACTGTTTTTTTCCTTGAGCAGATACCGGGCGGCGAGCGGTCGAACAACCTGGTTCAGCCTTTCAGACAGTTCCGGGTGATTGAGCCACTCGGGATTCTCCAGGTGGCTGAGCACCTCCTGGGCCTCCGGCTTCAGCAGTCCCGAGTCGGGGTGATAGGTCTGTTCAAGCCAGCTCCGGAACATCGGCAGCGGAGACAGCGTGACAAAGTTCTTCAGGTTGGGCAGTTCCTGCTTGAGCTCCTGCACCACCTGCTTGATCAGGAAATTGCCAAAGGAAATGCCGCGCAGGCCAACCTGACAGTTGCTGATTCCGAAGAACGCAGCCGAGTCGGCCAGCTCCGGGTCGTCGATGTCGTAATGGTCATTGGAAAGAATGGGCTGAATCCTGTCCGGCAGCCCCTTGGTGAGCGCAACCTCTACAAAGATCAGCGGCTCATCACCGATGGCCGGGTGGAAAAACCCGAAACACCGCCGGTCCCGGTTATCCAGCCGGCGGCGCAGGTCCTCCCAACCCTGGATCTTGTGAACCGCCTCGTACCGGATGATTTTTTCCAGAATGGAGGCTGGTGTCGTCCAGTCAATACGCCTCAGAACCAGGAAGCCGCGATTGAACCAGGAGCCGAACAGATGCACGAAATCGGCGTTGATCGGTTCGAAGTCCTTGTGACTTTTCATCAGCGCCAGGAAATCCTGGCGCATTTTTACCAGTTCGTAGGTCGCACCACGGCCCAGGTTCAGTCGGCGGAAGAGTTCCTGTCGCAGCGGCTCCGACACCTCGAAAAGCGCCGCCAGGTGCTTGTTGGAGCGGTCTTTGCTGTACACCCGGTAAGCCTGGTCAATCTTGTCAGGATCGGCGGCGAAGTCCTTTGCCAGAACACAGAAGAACGCCTTCTTCTCCTCGTCATCCAGAGACTGATAGATTTCCAGTGCTCGACTGGCCATGACAATGCTGGCGGCCTCGCCATCACTCTGCAGCAGTTCCTGGCAGGCCTCTACCATGTGGCCGTGGCTGTAATGGTTCTTCTTGCCGCCGAACCGCCGTTGCAGCGCGTCCCGGTGGGTAATGCTGCTGAACAGCTCCTGCAGAAAACTCATATTCATGAGGAACACTCCTTTTCCGGGATCATGAACCCGCGCCCATGATCAGATCGGGCAGCCAGAGCGCAATCTGCGGGAAGAAACACAGCAGGATGATGCCGAGAATCATGCACAGCGCGTACGGCAGGCTACCCAGCAGGATGTCGCGCAACGCAATATCCGGCGCAATCCCCTTGATGATGAACAGGTTGAGGCCCACTGGCGGCGTAATGAGGCCAATCTCGAGGTTGATCGTGAGAATGACGGCGAACCAGTAGGGGTCGAAGTCCGCGGCGACAATGATCGGCAGCAGTATCGGCGCGGCCATGACGATCACCGCCACCGGCGGCAGGAAGAACCCGGCCACCAGCAGGAACAGGTTGATCACTCCCATCAATACCCAGCGATTCACCTCCAGGTCCGCAATAGCACCGGCAACTGTCTGGGTAATGAACAGGGACGACAGAGCAAAGGCAAAGATCTCGGCGGTTGCGATGATCAGCATGATCATCACGCTTTCCCGCAAGGCGTCGCGCATGATGTTGCCCACGGGTTTGGCCTGCCACATGCGATACACCGCAATGGCCAGCACCAGGCACAGGAAGGCACCCACACCCGCCGCCTCAGAGGGCGTCGCCACGCCGCCATAAAGCGCAAACAGGATGCCCATCACCACCAGCAGGAACGGGAGCACCCGAACCAGGGCCTTGAGATTGCCCTCGACGTTCTCCTTGACCTGGGCCGCCACCTGCGCAACCGGGCTGGGCGTGTTGTAGCCCCCGGCCAGCTTGCAGGCAATCAGCGTCCAGACCATGAACAGAACCGCCAGCATGAGTCCGGGAATGGCGCCAGCGATAAACAGGCGGCCAATCGAGGTTTCCGTGGAAATACCGTAAACAATCATGGTAACCGAGGGCGGAATGAGAATGCCGAGGGTACCGCCTGCGGCAATACAGCCGGCCGCCACCCCGTCGGGGTAGCCCCGCTTACGCATTTCAGGGATGCCAAGCTTGCCGATCGCCGCGCTGGTGGCCGGCGATGAGCCGGACAGAGCCGCAAAGATGGAGCAGGCGGCAATGTTGGAAATCGCCAGACCGCCGGGCAGGCGGCCCATCCACAGATCAAGAGACCGATACAGATCGCGCCCCGTGGGCGACGAAGCAACGGCCGCGCCCATCAGAATAAACATGGGAATGGCGACAAAGCCGAAGGAGGCCACGCTGCCAAAGAAAGTTTCCCCAAAATAGACCAGCTCACCAAGACCGCGATCCAGCAACAGTGCGCCGAGCGACACCGCGCCCAGGGCAAAGGCGATGGGGGTTCCGATGGCCATGAGCACGAGCAGGAAGATGACAACAAGAATACCGCTGGTAACCGGATCCATGATCAGAGCTCCACTCGAAGGATTTCAGCCACGTATTGCAGCGACAACAGAGACGCCCCAACGGCCACGGGAAGAATGGCCGGCCACAGGGGCGGGTTCCAGACTGTACCGGTGGTCCAGTCAAACGCGTACGCCTCGTAGAAGTAGTACCAGCAGCCGTAGGCCAGGGCGAGACAAAACGCCAGGCCGACGAGCGATGCGGAAATTCGCATCAGGCGCTTGGGTAGGCCGTGCAGTGCGTCCGGCAATACGGTCACCGCAACATGCCCTCCGGTCTTCAGAACATAGGGCGTGCCCAGCAACATCGACGCGGTGATGGCAAACGTGGTGAATTCGGTCTGCCAGATCGTACTTTCGCCCATGACATAGCGAACAAACACCATGTGCACGACAGAAAGAACGCCCAGCGAAAGAAGAAAGCCCGCCACTATGGCGACAGCCACCGAGAG
This sequence comes from Marinobacter gudaonensis, assembly GCF_900115175.1. Taxonomy (NCBI): domain Bacteria; kingdom Pseudomonadati; phylum Pseudomonadota; class Gammaproteobacteria; order Pseudomonadales; family Marinobacteraceae; genus Marinobacter; species Marinobacter gudaonensis. The sequence goes on along the minus strand of NZ_FOYV01000003.1, from coordinate 66,572 downwards.
TGTGTCCATCAGGCGGATATAGCCGCCGACAACTCCCCGACCGGCGGCTGGTTGATAACCAGTAGATTCAGACATAAAGAGAACCCGAAAGATGAAGCGACCACCTGCCCCGGTGCAGCACCGGGGCAGGTAGACCGGAACGAAAGCGCAGTTACCGGTTACTCGACAGCCAGCGCAGCATCAATCAGCGCCTGGCCGTTAGGGACGTTTTCCGCGAAGGTCTTGTAGGAGCTCTTCTTGGCGATATCGAGCCAGGCCTGGTAGTTATCCGGAGACATGTTGACGACCTCAACGCCGTTCTCCTTGAACACGTCGATCATCTTCTGGTCCAGACCGGCCGCCTCTTTGGCGAAGTATTCTTCCGCCTTCTGGCCGGCCGCAGCCAGTGCTGCCTGCTGTTCTTCATTCAGGCTGTTCCAGCTGCGCTCGGAGATGAGTACCGGCTCATACATGAACCACAGGGCGTTTTCTCCCGGGGCTGTCAGGCAGGTCACCTGCTCGTAAATGCGGTAGGACACGAAGGAACCGGAGGAGGTGTTGGCGCCATCGAGAACGCCGGTCTGCATCGCGGTGTAGATTTCCGAGGACGGCATCGAGGCAATGGAGGCACCAGCGGTAGCCAGCATTTCGTCGAAGGCGGGCCCGGCGGCGCGAAGGGTCTGGCCCTGAACGGTATCCGGTGAGGTGATGCACTGCTTGTTGGAGGCAAAGCCCCCGGCCAGCCAGGCGTCGGCGAGAACGCGGGCGCCGGCGTCATTGATCACTTTCTTGATCATGCCCATGAATTCCGAGTCGTTCAGGCGGGCGGCACGTTCGTGGTTACGGACAAGACCCGGCATCAGGGTGGCGGAAAATTCGGGATGGCGACCGCTGGCGTAGTCCAGAGGCAGAGACGTCATATCAAGACGGCCACGCACCAGAGCGCCCCACTGTTCCTTGGCCTTGAACAGGGACTGCCCCGGGTAGACCTGGAGCTCCAGGCCCACATCCGCGGCCGCAACTTCGCGGGCCATCAACTGAACCATTTCGTCCCTGACATCACCCTTGCCACCAGGGAACTGATGGGACACCCGAAGCACGGTTTCTGCAACGGCAACACCGGAAACGAGAATAGACAGAGAGGCCGCCATGGCCACTTTCGCGAATGGCATTTTCATCGTTTTGTCTCCAAAGTTGTTTTTGTAGTATTGATCAGATAAATCTGATGTATACATCATTAGCCTTGATGTATATTAATGTCAACAGGAATTGACTAAAGTATGATCATCACGATTTCGTACCACCCAAACCGGCACTGACTTATGAAACGCTCCAACGCCCAGAAACTGAAAGACGCGCTTGAGGAAGACATCATCAATGGGCGCCTCCTGCCCGGCGACAAGCTCGACCACGACGCGCTGGCAGAAAAATACAACGTCTCAAGAACACCGATTCGGGAAGCCGTTCAGCAGCTGGTGGTAAGCGGGCTGGTGATCGTCAAACCGAAAAAGGGCACGTTCGTCGCGAAGGTAGGCTTTGATCAGTTGATCGAAATGTTTGAGGTCATGGCCGAACTTGAAGGGATGTGCGGTCGGCTGGCCGCCAGAAGGATTCAGCCTTCCGAACTGGAACGGCTGCGCACCGCCCTGGAGCGATGCGAGGATCGTGACGTGATGTCCGACCCGGACGAATACTATTACGAGAACGAGGAATTCCACAGCTGCATCTACGATGCCAGCCACAACGGCTTTCTGGCATCTGAAGCCAGGCAGCTCAAGCAGCGGCTGAAACCCTATCGTCGCCTCCAGCTCCAGGCCCGGAACCGGGTCTCGAATTCTGCCGCCGAGCACCGCCGCATATACGACGCCATCGCCAGCGGTAATGAGCTGGAGGCTGAACGGGCCCTGAAAGAGCACGTCCTGATCCAGGGCACCCGCTTCAGTGACTTTGTATCACAGATCAGAAAGTTCGGGCATGCCACCCCAGCCACTGCCTGAGCCGGTAAAAACCCTCACGCTAGCGCAATACCACCAGGGGTTTGTCGGCAGTCTTGAGCATGGTGGTTGTGGTACTGCCCACCAGGAACTGCCGGATTCGGGAATGTCCGTAGGCGCCCATTACCAGGATGTCGATGTCGTGCTCTTCCTGGTAGGCGTGCAGGGCCGGCTCCACATCACCGGCGCGAATGGCCAGGGTGATCTCGGTGCCCAGGCCCGCCAGCATCTTCTCGGCCTTCCTGAGCTGTTCCCAGCGATCATTGGTATCCGGACCAATCATTACCAGGTGCAGGGGCATGCCCCGGAGCACCGGACTGCCGGCCAGCAGTTCCACACCCTTGAACGCCGTGGCGCTGCCGTCGAAGGCTAGCATGGCACTGCGGGGCTCACGGTATTCATCCGGCACCAGGAGGATTGGCCGATGCATACTGCGAATCACCGTCTCCAGCTGGCTGCCAATATGGGTGTCCCGTTCGGAACTGCTTTCACCATGCAGCCCCATCACCAGCAATCGTGTCTGGTTCTCCAACGCCAGCAGAGACTCGGCGAGCCCGCCATGGCGCTGGCGCTGGATCACGTCCTCGATGCCAGCCGCGCTGACTCTTCGTTGCGCCTCATCCAGCAAGTGATGGCCGTGTTCGAGAGCCAGTTTTGCACGCTTGCGGTCCAGCTCAGCAAGGTCCTCAAGTAACTGCTCACGACTGCCGAGGCCTATATTGCCGGCCAGGTCCGGCTCCGCCGGGTAACGCTCCTCATCCAGCACGTGCAGCAGCATCATGGGCGTTTCCATGTGCCTGCTCGCCCAGGCCGCGTAATCGCACACCGCGGGCGCGGCCTGGGAGCCGTCAATACAGGCAACTACTCGTAACATCTCCACCTCGCCTTCGTGTTCTTCGTGATTATTCTTCTGGCCGCGGTCGTTCACCGATTGCGGAGGCATATCAGTGCCCCATCAACTGGTCGACGGCGTCCGGCTTGTCGTGCACGCCAAAGCGGTCAACGATGGTGGCACTGGCCTCGTTCAGACCAATCACCCGGACCTCCGAGCCTTCACGCCGGAACTTGATCACTGCCTTGTCCAGGGCGCCCACCGCGGTGATGTCCCAGAAGTGCGCGCGACTCAGATCAATCACCACATTATCGACTGCTTCCTTGAAATCAAAGGATTCCATGAACTTTTCCGAGGAGCTGAAGAATACCTGGCCAACCACCCGGTAGGTCCGGGTATCGGTGGTTTCATCCAGTTCGGAGGTCACCAGCATGTAGTGGCCCACCTTGTTGGCAAAGAACAGCGCCGCCAGCAACACGCCGGCAAGAACACCGAAAGCCAGGTTGTGGGTGGCCACAACCACCACAACAGTCACAAGCATCACAATGTTGGTGGAGAGGGGATGTTTGCGAAGGTTGCGGATGGAGTCCCAGGAAAAGGTACCGATAGACACCATGATCATTACCGCCACCAGGGCGGCCATGGGGATCTGCACCAGTACGCTGTCGAGCAGCAGAACCATAACCAGCAGGAAGAGACCCGCCGTGAGGGTGGACAGACGCGTCCGGCCGCCGGACTTAACATTGATAATGGACTGGCCAATCATCGCACAGCCGGCCATGCCACCGATCAGGCCAGAGCCGATGTTGGCGATACCCTGCCCCTTGCATTCACGGTTGCGGTCGCTGGTGGTGTCGGTCAGATCATCCACGATGGTGGCGGTCATCATGGACTCCAGCAGGCCAACGATGGCCAAAGGCACCGAATACGGCAGGATAATCATCAGGGTTTCCAGGTTCAGCGGCACGTCCGGCCACAGGAACACCGGCAGGGTGTCCGGCAATTCGCCCATATCGCCCACGGTTCGAATATCGAGCCCCGTCACCACCGCCACGGCGGTGAGAACCACGATGCACACCAGCGGCGAAGGCAGCACCTTGCCCACCACCGGCACCAGCGGAAACAGGTAGATGATGCCGAGCCCCGCGGCGGTCATGGCATAGACGTGCCAGGTCACATTGGTGAGCTCCGGCAACTGGGCCATGAAGATGAGAATGGCCAGGGCGTTTACAAAGCCGGTCACGACCGATCGCGAGACAAACCGCATCAGGCTGCCGAGTTTCAGATAGCCGGCGATCACCTGCAGCACGCCGGTCAGCAGGGTGGCCGCCAGCAGATACTGCAGACCATGCTCCTTTACCAGCGTTACCATCAACACCGCCATTGCCGCCGTGGCGGCCGAAATCATTCCGGGCCGCCCGCCCACGAAGGCAATGATCACCGCAATACAGAAAGAGGCGTAAAGACCGACTTTCGGGTCCACACCGGCAATAATCGAGAAGGCGATGGCCTCCGGGATCAGCGCCAATGCCACCACGATACCGGCGAGCACATCGCCCCGGATGTTCGAAAGCCAGTTGGCCTTGAGGGAATTCACCATAGATTCGGATGTCCAGCTTGCTACGATTTCAAAGGCCGCGAAGCTTATCAGCCGCCTGAACGAAAAGTAAGGCTCTCAGGGGTATTTTCTTAGAGCTCTAACGACCTCCCGCGCAGGCTGCTATGATCATGATATCCATTGCGTAACAGGAGCTTGCACCACCCCATGGACGACGTTGCTGCCCAATTTCTGGCTGGAAACCGAACCACTCTCAACCTCGCCGTGGCCCTTCTGCTGGGCGCCATCATCGGCCTTGAACGAGGCTGGGACGCCCGCGAGCAGAAATCCGGCGAGCGTATTGCCGGTATCCGAACCTTTGCACTGGTAGGCCTGCTGGGCGGCATCTCTGCGCTTCTGGCGAAGGAAATCACTGAATGGGCGTTTCCGGTACTGCTGGTGAGCGTGGTGGCCATGGCCATCGTCGCCTACAGCGAGCGGCTTCAGCACATTCGCAATTTCAGCATCACCGGCATGGTGGGCATGGTGCTCACGTTCTGCTTTGGCGCGGTAGCGGTGGCGGTGGACCCGGTAATCGCGACAGCCGCCGCGGTGGTTACGGCAATCATCCTGGACAACAAGGAAAAGATTCACGGGTGGGTCAACCGGCTGATGGAGCACGAACTGGATGCGGCATTGAAGCTGTTGCTGATTTCCGTGGTCATGCTGCCCATTCTGCCGGACGAAGCGATGGGGCCCGGCGGCGTTCTCAACCCCCGGGAAATCTGGTGGATGGTGGTGATGATTGCCTCCATTTCCTTTGTCGGCTATTTCGCCATCCGGGTGGCGGGTACCCGCAAGGGCATCCTCTTTACCAGCCTGTTCGCCGGGCTCAGTTCATCCACCGCCCTGACACTGCATTTCGCCCGCCAGGCCTCGAAAAATCCCCAGCTTAATGCCCAGTTCGCCACCGGCATCCTGATTGCCTGCGGCACCATGTTCCCCCGCATCCTGGTGTACTGCCTGGTGATCAATCCGGGCCTGCTTCCAACGCTGGTCGGGCCGGTGCTGGTCATGACGGTGCTTCTCTACCTGCCCGCCATTGTCATCTGGCGCAGCAACACCCACACCTCGGAGGTCAGCCAGCCCACACTCAACCAGAACCCGCTGGACCTCACCTCTGCGCTGGTCTTCGGAGTGCTGCTTACGGCGATACTGTTGCTGGGTGAATTTCTCAGCAACTGGCTGGGCAATGCCGGTATCTATGCGCTGGCGGCCACGTCCGGCATTGCCGACGTGGATGCCATCACCCTGTCACTGACGCGCATGTCCACCGACACACTGGCCATGACCACCGCCGTTATCGGTATCGTGCTCGCGGCCGCCTCCAACAACCTGGTGAAGTCAGGCATGGCCTGGGTTATTGGTAACCGCCAGATTGGACTGATGGTCGGCGGGCCGATGGTACTGTCGCTGGCGGCCGGATTGCTGACGGCCTGGCTCCAGTAGAGAGCCAATAAAGGACACTATAGCGCGCGACGGAAGGTGAGATTGTAGCGATAGGGGCCTGTCAGCGGATGGTGGCCGGTCTTCAGGGTCAGCACCCCATGGTAGTTCAGGCGGGATGGTCCGCCCCAGACCACCACGTCACCGTGTGTCAGGGGTACTTTCAAGGGACGATCACTGCGTTTACGACCGCCAAACTGGAACACCATCGGCAATCCCAGGGAAACAGACACGATCGGCTGGCTGAAATCCCGCTCGTCCCGGTCCTGGTGCAACCCCATTTTCGCCCCTCTCTGATAGCGGTTGATCAGGCAGGCGTCCGGCTCGAACCCTGGATAACCGGCGTCTTCGGCGGCCTCCGCGGCCAGTCTACGGAACACCCCCGGCATCGCGGGCCAGGGACTACCCGATTCCGGATCCTCTGCCTGGTAGCGATACCCTCGCTGGTCGGTCACCCAGCCCACATGGCCACAGGCGCTCATGGCGGCCGACATGGCATGGCCTCCAGGGGTTCTCATGTGCCGGAAGGGCGCCTGTTGGCTCACCTCGTCAATGGCCTGCAGCAGAGCCTGTTCGTTGGCAAGCGCGAACCCCCGGAGTACCACAGCGCCTTCGGTGATGATCTCCCGGATGGGCTCCCCGGGCTGGTCGGAAAACAGATCAGACGTCATGGCTCTCGATTTTACGGCATATGCATGAAAAAAACCGGACAACGGCTACGCTTGCATTAGTGGGCGCCCGCCTCCCGGTATTACGCCTATTCACGCCGCCAAGGATCATCCATGGAACGAACACGCCAGTCAGCCCAGGTGTCGCTACCTTTTCTGATCGCGTCCGCCATTACCCTGGGAATGCTGGTGCTGACCGTGGTATTGATTGGCCAGAGCTTCCGGGGCATGGAGGCCGCCAAGGTATCGGCGGCAAGCGCCGCCGCCCGACAGCTGGCCATCAGCGTGGACGACCGTATCCACGCCATCACCGCACCGCCCTCAACCGCCCTGGCGGTACTGAGCCACGATGCCCTGGGCGATGCCGAAAACCTCGAGCAGCGCCTGGAGCGGCTACCGGTGCTGGCCGATATCCTGGCCAGCAGCGACATTGTCAGCGCGGTCTACGCGGGCTATCCAGACGGCGATTTCGTGCTCCTGCGCAAGGTACTCAGCTCCGGCACCCTGCAGTTCCCGGACGCACCCGAGGGCACCCGCTACCTGCTCCAGACCATTACCCACAGTCGGGAAGGCGTCCCTGGCGAATGGCGATTCTACAACGCCGACATGAAACCGCTGGAACAACGCAGTGTGCCCGGCTACCGCTACGATCCCAGAACCCGGCCCTGGTACAGTAAGGCTCGGGGTTCAGAGACCACGGAACTATCGGCACCCTACCTGTTCTTCACCACCCAGGAAACCGGCATCACCCTGTCCAGACGCGCGGCCACCGCAACCGCCGACGCGGGCGCGGTATACGGCATCGACGTGACGGTCACCGACCTCAGTCGTCAGTTGGCCGAGCTTCGGCAGACCCCGGACACACGTATTGCCATCGTCAATCGCGATCAACAGGTTCTGGCTGACTCCGGCAACCGGCAACAGCCCGGCCCGGCCATCAGCCAGGTCCTGTCGGGCAACGGCGATATCGTGGATGGCAGCCCGGTGTCCCTCTTCAGCGCAGAGGGCAAAGACTGGTACGGCATGGCCGAATCCCTCGATGCCCTGGAAAATGAGGGGCTGCGCATCGTGGTCGCCATCCCCTCCGATGAGCTGCTGGCAGAAGTCTGGCAGGCCCTCGCCCGGCAAACCGTGATCGCCGGTGTGATTGCCCTGCTCCTGCTGGTTATCGGCTGGTTCCTGGGGCGCCAGGTGGGCCGGCCGCTGGAGCACCTCACCAACCAGGTCGGCCGGCTATCACGCTTCCGGTTCGATACCCCGGTACGGTCAGATTCCCACATACGGGAAGCCCGCCAATTGAGTGTGGCCCTGGACGACATGGCCCGGACAATCCGCAGCTTCCAGAGCATTGCCACGGTACTGAACCGGGGCCAGGACCTGAACAATCTGCTGCGGGATATTCTCGAACAGATTGTGCACATTGTCGGCCAGGCCCGGGGCGGCATCTACCTGTTCAGCCGCCAGCACCAACAGCTGACCCTGGCCGTGAACCAGAACCTCACGCTGCCGGCAACCATCGAAAGCGTGTCCTCGGATGACGACGACAGCGACATCATTCGGCTGCTCCGCCAGCAGATCTCGGGCAACCCGGTCTTTGCCGTTCTGCGCAACCGCCGAAAACGGCTCATCGGCGTGCTCACCATCGAGATGGAGCACGGTGACAATACCCAGCTCAGCGACGACCTGATCGTGTTCGTGGATGAAATCGCCGGATCTGCCGCCGTGGCTATCGAAACCCGGGAACTCATTGAAAGCCAGCAGGCGCTGCTGGAGGGCATTATCCGTCTTGTGGCCAACGCCATTGACGCCAAATCCCCTTACACCGGAGGCCATTGCGAGCGAGTGCCAAAACTGGCGCAGATGCTCGTGGATGAGGCTATCCAGAGCGACAGTCGGGCGTTCCGGTCGTTTTCCATGACCGAGGAACAACTCCAGGAATTCCACCTCGCCGCCTGGCTACACGATTGCGGCAAGATCACCAGTCCAGAGTACGTGGTCGACAAGGCGGTTAAGCTGGAAACCATCCATAACCGGATCCACGAGATCCGGACCCGCTTTGAAGTTCTCCATCGGGACGTCGAGATCGAATACCTCAGCAAGCAACTGAGTGGCGAGGATGAAGCCCTTGCAAGGCAGGAACGGGAGCAGGCTTGGCAGGATCTGCAGGACGACTTCGCGGTGATTGCCCGGGCCAATCACGGCGGCGAATTCATGGCCGAGGCGGATATTGCGGAAATACGCCGCATTGGCAAGAGAACCTGGCAGCGCCATTTCGATGACCGGCTGGGCCTGACCCCGGACGAACAGGAAGCCCTGACCGGTATTCCAGAAGCGCCCCTCCCGGCATCCGAGCAGCTGCTTGCCGACAAACCCGAGCATCTCCGGCCCTGGGGCGAACACCTGCCACCCGTGCGCAAGGACGATCCCCGCAACCAGTGGGGCTTCGACATGTCCTTGCCTGAATACGCCTATAACCGGGGCGAGCTGCACAATCTCACGATTGCGCGGGGCACGCTCACGCCGGAGGAGCGCTTCAAGATCAACGAGCACATTGTGCAAACCATCTGCATGCTGGACGCCCTGCCCCTTCCCGACCGGCTGGCCAAGGTTCCCAGGCTCGCCGGCACCCATCATGAGCGCATGGATGGCAAAGGCTATCCCTGTGGCCTGTCGGCCGAAGACATGGGCATACCTGAACGTATCATGGCGGTGGCCGACGTGTTCGAGGCTCTGACGGCCGTTGACCGGCCTTATAAGGAAGGCAAAACCCTCACTGAATCCCTCACCATTCTTGATCGAATGGCCGACGAGGGACACATCGACCGCCCGGTGTTCGAGCTGTTCATTCGTTCAGGAGTCTATCGGCGTTATGCCCGGCAGTTCCTGAAACCCGAACAGATCGATGAGGTCGATGAACGCCTGTTCATGAAGCAGGACTGAAAAACACGTATATTCTATGGCCTGTTTTCCGCTTCAAAGGATTTTCGGATGCTGTTTGCAATCATCGTCGGCGGCCTGATTGGCTATGCTTTTGGAAAATTCCCGGGATTCCTGGTGGGCGCTGCCATCGGCGCCTTCCTGCTCCACCGCCTCAAACGCCGCCTGATCGGTAAACTGCAAAGCATCCAGTCCGGATTCATCGATTCCGTCTTTGCCGTCATGGGCGCCCTTTGCAAGGCCGATGGTGTGGTGTCGCGGGATGAAATCCAGATGGCGGAAACCATGTTTGTACGATTCCGCCTGAATGAAGCACAGAAAGCCCAGGCCAAAGCGGCGTTCTACCGGGGCAAGCAACCGGACTTTGATCTCGAGGCGGAGTTGGGACGCTTCCTGCGGGCCAGTGGCCGCCAGCCGGCATTGCTGCAAATGTTTCTTCAGGTGCAGGTATCCGCCGTGGCCGCGGATGGCTCAGTGCACCCGGCCGAACATGAAATGCTGGTTCGCATTGCGCGGGGATTGGGCCTGCCGGAAAGCCAGGTGGACCAGCTGGAAGCCATGCTCCGGGGGGGCGCCCATTCCGGCCAGGCGGGAGCCGGTCAGCGGTCCTCTGCCGACCAGATCAGTGACGCCTACAAGGTGCTGGGCGTGTCGCCTTCGGTGAGCGATGAAGAACTCAAGAAGGCCTACCGCAAACTCATGAGTGAAAACCACCCGGACAAGCTGGCGGGCAAGGGGTTACCGGAAAGCATGCGCGAGATGGCCGAGGAGCGCACCCGGGAAATCAGCCATGCCTACGATGTCATCAAGGAGGCCCGCAAACGCCAGGCATGAGCCGGGCCGGGTAGCTGAGGGACTCAGAGCCAGCGCGGTACCCTGACCCGATAACGCTCGTATTCATCGCCGAATTTCTCCGCCAGGGCCTTTTCCTCCTCCCGGGCCTGGCGGGTAATCACCAGCACGCCGGCTACCAGACACACCAGAGAGAACACACTGGGCAGCGCCAGGAAGAATCCCAGCTGGCCGGCGATCACCGCCATGAACAGCGGGTTGCGCGATCGGGAAAATGGCCCTTCGGTCAGCAGCCTGCTCCGGTTTTTACGGGGGTCAATCCCCGAACGCCAATCCTCATGCATGTAGGCCTGCAGGTAGTTCACGACCGCAAAGGAGCCCAGCAACAAGACCATCCCGGCCGCCAGCACCGGCCACTGGTATAGCCAGCCGAACACCCCCAGCCAGCCATCAATGTCCGCGAAAATCCGCACCACGCATACCGAAAGAATCAGTGCCCGGAATACGTTGAAAATGTGTCTGTGCCACCAGGGTGCGGAACCCCGCTCACCATAGTTGATATGGGAGAAGTGCATACGGCTGTATAACCCGAGGCTGCGGCCCGCAAACTGCAGGCCGATCATCAGGAAAAAAATGCCGAGAAAGTGGCGTACAAGCGGTTCTGTGATTTCCATCGGGATCGCTAACAAAGAATCAAACCATCAGCTTATTACCTGAAAACACGGATGAAAAGAGCCTTTTTACGGACTTTTATCACGCCCCTGTCTCAGCTTCCCGAAATGACATGTTGCCACGCTGGAGATTACCGTAGAGTAAATACTGAACTGGCCACCAGACAGACAGGGAAGCACTATGCCCGATGCCCCGGCTCCAAAAACCTGCTCGGCGTTCAGAAACGATGCGCTGGGACACGACGACGCCACCGCCCTCGCCCGCCGCCTGAGAGAGAAAGAGGTCTCGGTGGCGGAAGTGACCCAGGCCGCCATCGACCGCGCAAACGTTGCACAACCCCTGCTGCAGGGCGTGGCCGCAGAAGACTACGAGCGGGCCATGGCGGAGGCCCGGGCCCTCGACAACCACGACCGCCCCGCGTCTTGGCCATACTTCCGGGGTGTGCCTACGTTCATCAAGGACAACACCAACGTTGCCGGGCAGACCACGCAACATGGTTCCCTGGCCGTTCCAGCCGCCCGGGCCACCGACACCAGTCCTTTCGCCCGACAGCTGCTGGCCCAGGGCTTCGTTTGCCTTGGCAAAAGCACACTGCCCGAATTCGGATTCAATGCCACCACCGAACCTGCCCATGCGCCTGCGACCCGTAATCCCTGGAACCTGGGGTATTCTGCTGGCGCCTCCTCCGGTGGGTCTGCTGCGCTGGTCGCCGCCGGTGTGGTGCCCGTCGCCCATGCCAATGATGGGGGTGGTTCCATCCGGATCCCTGCTGCCTGTTGTGGCCTGGTTGGTCTGAAGCCAACCCGCGCCCGCCTGCTGGACAACGAAGCGGCGGCCTCGCTGCCGCTGAACATCATCGGCGAAGGCATTGTTTCCCGCTCGGTTCGGGACACCGCGAATTTCCTGGAACAGGCCGAGCTTTTTCACAGGAACACCAGGCTGGCCGCCGTTGGCCACATGGAGGGCCCTTCGGATCGAAAGCTGAGAATTGGCCTGGTGCTCGACTCCATCAATGGCCACAGAACGGACGACATTACCCGCCGAACCGTGGAAAAAACGGCCCACACCCTGGAGAAGCTCGGCCATCGGGTGGAGCCGATCCCCGTACCGGTACACCGCTCATTTCCGGAGGATTTCGCGCTCTACTGGGCGCTCCTGGCCTTCGGAGTAAGGGTCAACGGCAAAAAGCTGCTGCATCCGGAGTTTGACAGACAACAGACGGACGGCCTCACCAACGGTCTGGATGCCCTGTTCCGACGGCAGTTCTGGCGCCTGCCCGCCGCCCTCTGGCGGCTCAAGCAATCGCACCGGGACTACTCCCAAGCGATGAAGGGCTACGACGCGGTGCTAACGCCCGTCCTTGGCCATACGACGCCGGAACTGGGCCACCTGAGCCCAGACGTTCCCTTCGATACCCTGTTCGAGCGTCTGCGGCGCTACGTCAGTTTCACACCATTGGCAAACGCAACTGGCGCGCCCGCCATCGCCCTTCCCATGGGGCGCACGCCGGAGAACCTCCCGGTTGCCGTGCAGTTCATGGGCCAGCACAGCGGCGAACGCACCTTGCTGGACATCGCCTTCGCACTTGAGGCGGAAGCGCCGTGGCCACTTCTGCACTCCGCCAATGTAACCGGGAAAGCCGGCCAGCCTGTGACTGACCCGGCGTGAGCGCCTCCCGCATTGGACAAGAAACACCTGAACTGTCATATTTTTCAGGGAGTTCAGGACTGACCTGATCTGCTCTTGACCTTCCCGACAGAACCAGCAAACAGGGCCGCCCGTATTTCAATAACGAGGATCTGACATTGAGCCCGGCCATGCGCGACAGTGATGTTCTTGTGACCCACCATAAGGCACTGATGGAGCTGAGCCACAACACCAGCTTCATTGACCTTCCCAGGACCCGGAAACTCGCGGCTCTGCTGGAGCTTTGCGCCAACCGCCTGGGCCTCCGGCGCGCCAGCGTCTGGCAGTTCCCGCCCGAGCGCGACCGTATTCGATGTGAATGGCTGCACGACCAGAGCGAAGCGCGGAGAAAAGTCCCCCCCGCAGAGCCTTCCGATATCCAGCTGTTCCGTTCCGACCACCCCGCCTACTTCAAGGCGATTACCGAGGAACGAGTGATTGCCGTCGAGGACGCCCGCAACGATCCTCGAACCAGTTCCTTCGATCGCGAATACCTGTCGGTGCAGAACATCCAGGCGATGCTCGACGCGCCGATTTTTGACGGCGAACGGCTGAGCGGCGTCGTCTGCCTCGAGTCCGGTACCTGCCGGGCATGGACGGTACCGGACATCTCCCTGGCGGTCGCCATCGCTGACACCATCAGCCTGATGAACACCCACGAGGCCTGGCTGCGTTCGAAACGGGCCCTCGACTATGTCCGCCGCTACGATGCCCTGACCGGCCTGGCCAACATCGATTCGTTGCGCGATCGCCTGGAGCACCTGGTACGCAAAATCAAGCAGCGGGGTACCGGCAGCCTGGCCCTGCTCTGGATTGATGTGGATCGGTTGAAAACCATCAATGACGGTCTGGGGCCCCAGGCTGGAGACCAGGTTATTGCCGGCATCGGGCAACGCCTGAGAGAGCTCCAGCTCGCGGGAAAAGATTTTCTCGCCCGAATTGGCGGCGACGAGTTCGCCCTGGTAATCCGCAACTATACCCTGCCCGATTTCCTGGGTGAGGTTACTCGCGAAATCCAGGGTCGCATCCGCCAGCCTATCAAGGTTTCCGACCAGACCCTGAACATCAGTGCCAGCGTCGGCATCTGTCATTTCCCCGGTGACTGCGAAGAACCGGAGGAACTGCTCAGGGGCGCTGAAGCGGCCATGTACCACGCCAAGCGGCAGGGTCGGGACCGCTCCACCCTGTTCGATTCGGAAATACAGATGACCGCGCGCTCCCGGTTTGCGCTGGAGGGCGAACTGAGGGATGCACTGCAGCAACAGAGTCTCGATGTCTTCTTCCAACCCATCATGGATCGCACCGGGCAACACATGGAAAGCATGGAGGCCCTGGTGCGGTGGCAGCATCCACGGCGCGGCTGGCTGTCGCCCATTGAATTTCTCGACGTTGCCCGAAGCGCTGGCCTGATGTACGAACTGGGGGCCTGCGTACTGGAACGGGTCTGCCGGCACTGGCGGGAAGGCATGGACGCGGGCTTACGCCTGCCAACGATCTCCGTCAATCTGTCGGCAGAACAGGTGCTGGTTCAAGAGTTGCCGGAACTGGTCCGAAAAATTTGCGAACTGTATGAAATGCCCCTCACCGCCCTTCAGTTCGAAGTCACCGAAGATTCCATACAGGGGGATTTCGAGGTAATCAGCGGGGTTCTGGAACAACTGGTGGAGGCCGGCGCAGAGCTCGCCATCGATGATTTCGGCACCGGTTACTCATCGCTTTCCCGCCTCAAGAGCCTGCCGTTCTCACGAATCAAGATAGACCGGTCGTTCATTAACAACCTGCCCGACGATGAAAACGACTGTGCCATCACCCTGTCGATCATCGGTCTTGCCCGCGGGCTGGGCCTTTCCGTAGTGGCAGAGGGCGTGGAACTGGAGTCCCACGAGGCCTGGCTTTTCGACAAGGGTTGCGATTACCTCCAGGGCTACCGGTACAGCAAGCCCCTGCCCTTCGCGGACATCTGCGCCAAATTCCTCAATTATCCGGCCTGACCGGGCAACGCAAAGCCGGGAAATATCGACAGCACCTCCATAAAGCTTGCTTCCGGTTTCGCCTGCACCACCACGGACTCGCCGGAGACCGGATGATCAAAGGCAATCGCCGTCGCCGCCAGCATCAACCTGCCCTGGCCGAAACGCTCTGCGAAGTAGCGATTGTGACGCCCGCGGCCGTGATTGGCATCTCCGATGATCGGATGGTGAATATGCTTCATGTGCCGTCGAAGCTGATGTTTTCGTCCGGTTTCCGGATATAGCGCCACTACCGCGTATCTGCTGCTGGGGTATTTCTCGATGGCCACCGGAATCTCGGTGGTTGCCAGGGTCCGGTAACGGGTGATGGCCTCTCGAACCGGCTGCTCCAAACCTTTCAGCCGGCGATCCTCGGGTTCCTCCCTCAGCGGATAATCGATCTCGCCCCGCGATGGCGGCCACCCTCGCACCATGGCCAGATAGGTCTTTCGAACCGATCCCGCCATCATTGCCAGTCCAAGGCGACGCGCCGTGTCGCTGTCTCTGGCAAACACCAGGACACCAGAGGTCGGCCGATCCAGTCGATGCACCGGGTATACGTGCTCCCCGCCATTCAGCGCCCTGGCATACTGCAGCGCAAACTCCGTTTCATGCCGATCAATCGGGCTCCGGTGCACCAGCAGGCCCGCCGGTTTGTGAACCACGAGCAGGTGCTCGTCGCGGTAAAGAAGTGTCAGCGGGTTAGTCATGGGGTTCTGTCATAAAAAATTCACAATTCTCGTGCAATAAAGGCTCATGGTTATGCAAACGATGCCGACATTATCGTCGCCAATAATAAACGATTGCCAACGCCACTGATCTGTCACCTTCAACTTTTTCGGGAAGCTTCCATGGGCTGGTATTCAAAAAGCATTCTCAACCGGGTTCTCCTGGTTGTTCTTGCCGCGAACCTGGTAGTAGCGGCTGTGGCGGTCGTTTACCTCAATTTCTCTCTCAACGTCAAAGACGATTTTAACGATCTGGTTGGTAACCGGATGGTCACTGCTCTGGAGTCTCAGGATGTACTCTCGGAGTTCAAGACTCAGGTCCAGGAATGGAAAAACGTACTTATTCGCGGTTCCGATCCCGAACAGCTGGAGAAGTACTGGCAGCGTTTCCAGGACCGGGAGGCGGCGATCCAGTCCCAATTGAAAACACTGATTCCGCGCATGACCGAACCGGACGCCAAGGCTCTCATGACCCAGTTCAGTCAGGCCCATCGGGAGATGGGCCAGGCTTACCGACGCGGCTTTGAAGCCTTCACCCGTGCTGGCTTTGACCCCAACGCTGGCGACGAAGCGGTTCAGGGCATTGATCGGGAGCCGGCCCGCCTGATCCAGGAAGCAGCCCGGGCAGTTCGTGAAGACAGCCTGACCCGGGCCGAGGCGCTCAACACGACCGTGACCGAGCGCAGCTGGCTGGTGGCCAGCGTCCTGTTGCTGGCGATTGTTCTGGGTACGGTCGTGCTGATCCTGATTCTGATCTCCGGCGTGGTGCGCCCCGCCCAGAAACTGACGGCGCAGATTTCCCGGCTGGGCGACGGCGACCTGTCTGATCCTGTCACCATGCAGCGCGCGGACGAGCTGGGCCAATTGGCTGATGCTGCGCGCAACCTGCACCGTTTCCTGAGCGATACTGGTGCCCAGTTGAAGGACAATGCCCGGCAGCTGAACGATACCGGCGAGCTGATACGACTGAACGCTGACAGCGTGGTCAGTCAGTCGGACCTCGCCCACCAGCGGATTGAGCAGATCGCCACTGCCATGAATGAGATGTCGGCCACCGCCGAAGACGTTGCCCGGCACGCAGCGTCAGTGGCCACGGAGGTGGCTCAGACCTCCGAAGAAACCGCTACCGCCGACACGCAGATCAACCGGGCGGTGGACAGCATGCGCCGCCTTACCGACCAGATCCGCAGTTCCGCGCAAACCGTCAACCAACTGGCCAGCGACGGTAAGAAAGTGGGCGACGTCATGAAGGTCATCCGGGAGATTGCGGACCAGACCAACCTGCTGGCGCTGAATGCCGCCATTGAAGCCGCCCGCGCGGGCGAGGCCGGTCGGGGCTTTGCTGTGGTGGCGGATGAGGTCCGCAACCTGGCAGCCAAGACCCAGGAAGCCACCGTGGAGATCGACCAGATCATTGGGGCTATCAGCAATGCCTCGCGGGATGCTACCGAGTTCATGGAAGCGTCAGGCGTGGTGGCCGGAGAAAGCAGCGAAGCGGTAGAGGCGGTGCGTACCACACTCGCCGGCATCAACCACCGTATGGGCAGTATCAACGACGCCACCACGCAGGTTGCCACCGCCGCCGAGGAACAGACCAGCGTGTGTGAGGATATCAACCGCAACGTCACTGACGTTGCCGAAACCTCCGAGGCCATGCACCAGGCGGCCCAGAACAACTTGCGCACGGTGCCGGAACTTGAGGCCATGGCCACCCGCGCTCAGGACTTGGCCAACCGCATCCGGCACTAGCCATCAAGCGCCACGCACCCGTCCGGCCAGGCCCCGTATGGACCGGCCGGCCCGGTTTCCCAGCACCAGCAGGGCCGGTGTCAGCAGCAGGGTCAGCATGGTCGCGAAGGTGAGTCCGCCGGCAATGGCGCTGGAGAGCTGGGTCCACCACTGGGTGGAAGGCGCACCCAGGCCCAGGGAGGGCGTGAGCAGATCCACGTTCACGCCCAGTACCATGGGCATCAGACCCAAAACCGTCGTGATCGCAGTGAGCAGCACCGGCCTGAGACGCAGGCAACCGGTTTCCAGGGCTGCCTCATAGGCGTCCATGCCGTCCTTGCGCATCTGGTTGTAGGTGTCGATCAGAATGATGTTGTTGTTCACCACGATGCCCGCCAGGGCAATGGTGCCCATGCCCACCATCACTATGCCGAAGGACTGGCCGTTCACCAGGAGCCCCAACAGAACCCCGGCGGTGGATAGCACGATGGCCGACAGGATCAGGAAGGTCTGATACAGGGAATTGAACTGGGTCACCAGAATCAGCAGCATCAGGCCAATCGCCACCAGGAACGCGGTGGCCAGGAAGTTTGAAGCCTGCTGCTGGTCTTCATTCTCACCAGCGAACTTCACCGACACGCCCTCTGGCGGCTCGGGCATCGCGGCCTGGAGTGAACGCAGCAGTTCGTCCACCCGACGGCCCTCGGCCAGCTCGGATTTGATGGTGACGGTGCGCTGGCCATCCACCCGCACAATGCTGTTGGTCTTGTCACCCGGGCGCAGATCCACGAATTCCGACAACGGCACCTGGCCCCTGGGCGTGTTGATGGTCTGTCGCTGAAGATGGTCCAATTCCCGCCAGTTGTTGGGCACGCGGACCACAATATCGACTTCATCCCGCACGTCTTCCGGCCGGTAGGTAGCCAGAACCAGGCCGTTGGTAACCAGTCTGACCGCGCTGCCGATACCCAGCACGTCTGTACCAAAGCGCGCCGCCGCCTCGCGATCCACCTGCAGCCGCCACTCGATACCGGGCAGGCTACGATCGTCCTCGATGTCCACAAAGCCGCCCAGCTCGCGCATCTTTTCCTTGATCTCATTCACGTAGCCGTTCAGGTTGCCGGCACTGCGGCTGCTCACCTGCAGTTCAATGGGCTTACCCTCCGCCGGTCCGCCCTCCTGCTTGCGAAACTCCAGCTCTATGCCGGGAATGTCCGCCGTCAGATCGCGGAAATCCTCGAGGATGGCACTGGCCGGGCGACGGGTGAACCAGTCGGTAAACTGGAACTGCAGAACGCCGATCACATCCGGCGCCAACTGCGACCCGGGGCGAACCATTGAACGTGCGTAGAGGGCCTTCACCTCGGGCATGCCACGCAGACGCTGTTCCACCTCCCGCACAATGGCATCCCGCTCCCAAACGGAGAGATCGCCCCGGGCCCTGACCTGTACCTGCGCCGAATCCGGCTCCACGCTCGGGAAAAACTCCACCCCATGGTTGAAGCGCGCATAGGCCACGTAGATCACGCCAATCACCAGCAGTACGCCCACCAGAGTCAGACCCGGCGATTGCAGAAGTCGGGTCAGCAGCTGGCGATACCCTTGCATCAGCCGCCCGCCCGGCTGCGTGTTGAGTGACCGCCGACCACCACTGACGCTGCCCAGCACCGGCAGGAACACGAGCGCCATCGCCAGGGACGCAATCAGGCAGATGATCACCGTCAGCGGCAGGAACTTCATGAACTCACCGACCACACCGGGCCAGAACAGCAGTGGCAGAAATACCGCCAGGGTGGTGGCGGTGGAGGCGATGATGGGCCAGGCCATGCGACTGGCCGCCTCGGCCCAGGCGTGCCTGACCGGATGACCCTCGGTCAGGTTACGGTCCGCCAGCTCGGAGACCACGATGGCGCCGTCCACCAGCATGCCCGCCACCAGAATCAGGCTGAAGAGCACCACGATATTGAGGGTCAGCCCCATGCTCCAGATCACCAGGATACCGGTGAGGAAGGCACCGGGAATGGTCAGTCCGACCATCACCGCCGAGCGCGGCCCCATGGCGGCAATCACCACGATCAACACCAGTACAATGGCCGTCAGTACGTTGTTGAGCAGGTCGCTTAGAATGTCCCTCACTTCCTGGGACTGATCCATGATGTAGCGTATTTCCAGCGAGTTCGGCAGCTGCGGCCTGGCCTCGTCAATCAGCTCACGAACCTGGGCGATGGTCTCGATGATGTTGGCACCGGCACGTTTGGACACTTCCAGCACCAGGGCCGGCTCGCCGTTGATGCGGGCAAAACCGGTGGGGTCCTTGAAGGTGCGCTGGAGCATGGCGACATCGCCGAAAGTCACCACCGTATCGCCGTCCACCTTCACGGGCATGGACATGACATCCTCGATGGTCTCGATCACACCCGGGACTTTCAAAGCCATGCGACCGTTACCGGTGTCCAGGGAGCCTGCCGCCACCAACTGATTGTTCCGGGTAACCAGGGCGGCCAGCTGGTCAAAATCAATGCCGTAGCTCTCCAGCACCTGGGGGTCCACCACAATCTCGAGCAGGTCCTCCCGGTCGCCGCCGATGTCCACTTCCAGCACTTCCGGAATGGACTCGATAGCATCCTGGAATCGGCGGGCAATGGTGATCAGCTCACGTTCCGACAGCGGCCCCGACAACCCCACCGACAGCACCGGGAACAGGGAAACGTTGATCTCGTTCACCCTGGGCTCATCCGCTTCCTCGGGCAGCTTGGTTCGAGCCGTGTCCACCTTCTCCCGAACGTCCTGCAGCGCCTTGTCCGGGTCGAAACCGGCATCGAACTCCAGCATCACCGAGGCATGGCCTTCCGAGGCGGTACCGCGCATTTCCTTGATGCCTTCCAGGGAACGCAGCTCCTGCTCCATTGGCCGCACCAGCAACCGCTCCGCGTCCTCCGGACTGATGCCATCCAGTGTCATCGAAACGTAGATCATCGGGATGGTGACGTCGGGATTGGCTTCCTTCGGGATGGTCTGGAACGCTGCCAGCCCGCCCAGAATCAGGAACAGCAATGTCAGCAACGTGGTCCGGCTGCGATCAATGGCGGCGAAAATGAGGGTGCGCATCGGCTTTAGCCCCGGTTTTCAGCTGCGTCAACGGGCACTACCTGCTCGCCGATACTGACAAAGCCGCCACCCCGGGTAATCAGCCGGATCTCCTCCGGCAGGCCGGTCACCCAGGCGCCCTCGGTGGACACGCTCAGCAGCTTCACCCGGCCGAACGCCACCTCATTGTTACCATTCACGTACTTCACTCCGGGTCGTCCATCATCGCCGAGCGACAGATAGGCGGGCGAAATGAACATCGCTTTCACCTCCGGCAGGGCTACACGCAGGCTCGCACTGCCGCCGGCAATCCGTTTGCGATCCGGATTTTCCACCGCGATCTCTACCGCAAAACTGCGGGTTTCCGGTGACGCGGCACTGGCTACAAAGGTCACGACACCCGAGAGCTGGCTGCCGTCCAGAAGATCCACGCGCACCGCCTGGCCCGGCGCAACATCCGCCACCGATTGCTGGGGCACCCGGGCGGTTGCCTTCAGGCGATCCACCTGCACCAGTTCAAGCAGCGGTGAGCCAATCTGCACCAGGTCACCGGTATCCACAGATTTCTGGTTGATGATGCCATCAAAGGGCGCTTCCGGAGTCAGGTGGTCGACGACCTGCCGGGCAATGGCCAGTTCGGCACGCGCCGCCGCAAGGTCGCTTTCAAGGCCAAGGACCTCGGATTCTGCGGCCAGGTTGCCAGACCGCAGGCGCCTGGCCGCCGCCAGATCAGCCTCCAGTTTCTTGACCCGGGACTGCCAACGCAGAACCTCGGCATTGCGCCCTTCATCAGAGATCTCCAGCAGTTGCTGACCCTGGCGTACGTCATCTCCCAGCCCCACAGACAGGGATTCCACCCGGCCCGACACCTGGGCACTGAGCATCACCGAACGCCAGGGCTCAAGCTGGCCCTGGAGCATAAGCCCGGGTTCATGGAGCCTGGCACTCAGGGTTTCCACCTGCACGCTGGTGAGTGAGTCCTCGACGTTCTCCTGGCGTTGCGGCGCCTCTTCGCTGGCCACCTTCACTTCCCCGATCGCCATCCAGATCACCAGAACCACCACGATCAGTAGAGAAAGCCCGATCGACCCCCATTTTGCTTTCGTCATTGAATGCTCTCTGTAAATAAGGCTTGCGCCCGGCTAAAAACGTGGGTTAGATTCTACACAGAATCGTTTTATGAATTCAGAGCAGACCGTCGATTTTATGAATCTCAACTCAGTGATTGTCCTTGTGAAGCTCGTCCTGGTGGTCGTGGTACCGTCCGGGGGCTTTTGCGTGGACAAGCGGGTGAGATAGCGACAACCTGACAAGACACCAGAAACCCCCGGCACCGAAAGGTCCCGGGGGTTTCTTTTTTTACGGCAAAAGAAAAGGGAAAAACGACCATGAACGGCGCACAGCACATTCTTGAAGCGTTCCACCGCCACCACATCAGCACGGTATTCGGCTACCCCGGCGGCTGCATCATGCCGCTCTATGACGCGCTGGTGGACGATGTGGGTGTGGAACACGTGCTGTGCCGCCACGAACAGGCCTGCGCCCTGGCCGCCGACGGCTACGCCCGGGCCAGTGGCAAGCTGGGCGTGTGCATTGCCACCTCCGGGCCCGGTGCCACCAACCTGATTACCGGCGTGGCCAACGCCCACCGGGATTCCATTCCCATGCTGGTGATCACCGGCCAGGTGCCCTCCGGACTGATCGGCACCGACGCCTTCCAGGAAACCGACGTACTCGGCATGACCCTGGGCATCGTCAAACACAGCTACCTGATCGACGATGCGGACAGCCTGCCCGGCATCTTGGAAGAGGCGATTGAACTCGCCCAGAGCGGTCGCCCCGGTCCGGTCTGGATTGATATCCCTAAAGACCTGTTGCTGACCGAAGTGGCCGAGGCGCCCGCCCCTCAACAGTCGACCGCCTCCAACGCCGCTCCGGATCTGACCGACGCCCTGGCCATGCTGCGAACAGCCCGCAAGCCCCTGCTCTACAGCGGCGGCGGCATCAGCCTGGCCCACGCCGAGGAAAGCTTCCGTGCCTTTGCCGGAACCTCCGCCTTGCCCGCGGTCGTCACCCTGAAGGGCATCGGCAATGCCGGCAAGCACAACCCCTACAACCTCGGCATGCTGGGCATGCACGGCTCCCGGGCGGCCAACAAGGCGGTGGACGAATGCGACCTGCTGCTGGTGATCGGCGCCCGCCTGGACGACCGGGCCACCGGCAAGCTGGACGGCTTTGCCCCGAACGCCCGGATGATCCACATCGACGCCGACGCCGCCGAGATCAACAAACTGCGCCCGGCCGACCTGGCTATCCGTGGCGACCTGAACGCTATTCTGTCGGCGCTCACCGAGGCGTTTGAGAAACAGCCGCTGGCCATTGCCCCCTGGCAGAAGCAGTGCCGAACGTGGCACACCACTGGCGGCTTCCACGCCGCCGACAACGAAGAGCCCCTGGCCCCGATCACCGGCCCGGCGTTCATCCGCCAGCTGTCACGGATTGCCCCGGACGACACCGTCATCGCCTGCGACGTGGGCCAGCACCAGATGTGGGTGGCCCAGCACTACGAGTTCGACCACCCGCGCCACCACCTCACCAGCGGTGGCCTGGGCACCATGGGCTTCGGCCTGCCCGCCGCCATCGGAGCGCAGTTTGCAGATCGCAACAGCACCGTGATCAACGTTACCGGCGATGGCTCGTTCATGATGAACGCACAGGAACTGGCCACCATCCGCCGCTACAACCTGCCGGTGAAACTGATCGTCATGGACAACCAGTGCCTGGGCATGGTCCGCCAGCAGCAGGAGCTGTTCTACAACAACCGGGAAAGCCAGATAAACCTGGACGACAACCCCGACTTCGTAGCCATGGCCCGGGCCTTCGACATCCCGGCCCTGCACATCGAACGCACCGACCAGATCCGCCGGGGCATCGAAACCATACTGGCCTACAACGGCCCGATGCTGCTGCACGTGGCCATCAGCCGCGACGAAAACGTCTGGCCCATCGTCAAACCCGGCGCCAGCAACACCGACATGATCGACGAAACCCGACGCACCACAAACAACAAGCAGGAGCAGGTAGCATGAACCCGCAAAGCCAGCCAGCAACGCCCAGCTACACCATCCACTGCCGAATGAATCAGGAAGCGGCCGCCCTGGAACGCCTTTGCCAGGTGGTCCGCATCCGCGGGTTCCGAATCGCCACAATGGCGGTAGAGACCGCCGGGGAGCACCTGAACATCGCCCTCACCCTGGAAGGCACCCGGCCGATTGCCATGTTGCAGTCGCAACTGGAGAAGCTGCATACGGTTGCTGAGGTGGCGCTTGCTTCCGGGGGCGTGGCTCGGTCTCGGTTGGCCTGAGGTTTGGCGGGTATAGTCTTTTTGTAGCCTGAGGGTTGGCGGGCAGGTTTCTCTTTAGCCTGAGGTTTGGCGGGCAGGTACGCGGGTGGCGGTATTTTTTCTTCGGGGAAAAGAACTCGCTTCGCTCAGACACCTTTTCCCTGTCAGAAAAAATACCGCCACCCCCTACCGACGGGCAGAAACGATAGACCAAATGAAAGAAAAAGACCTTAATGCAGAATCAGGAGTTTGTAGGTCGGATTAGCAAAGCGTAATCCGACAAAATCTGTTGGATTACGCCTACGGCTAATCCAACCTACACGAGCACAAGAGTCTTTAACCTCGTGAACCCCTGTTGCACGTCGGCGCGGGGTGGTAGGTGGATTTTTCGCCGGAAAAAGGTGTCTGAGCGAAGCGAGTTCTTTTTCCAAGAAAAACTCCACCTGCCACCCCGCAGGCCCGCCCCCCAGCCAACAGGCTACAAGGACGAGACCTCCGAGGTTAAAGAACCCAGGGTTACCAGGCCTTATAGGGCAGGAATTTCCCGTTCATGGTGACCACCACACGGTCGCCCTTCGGATTCTCTTCCTTCTCGATGTCCATGGTGAAATCGATGGCACTCATGATGCCGTCACCGAACTTCTCATGGATGAGTTCCTTCATGGTGTCGCCGTATACGCCGACCACTTCATACAGACGGTAGATCAGCGGGTCCTGGGGAACGGCGCCGTCCCAGGCTTTCTTCGGGCACACCTGCAGGGCTTCCGCCACCGGCTTTTCCAGGCCCAGGGTTTCGCACAGGGCGAACGCCTTGTCTTCGGTGAGGCTGTTCATGCCCAGGGCGGCCGAGGTGGTGAACACGGGGGACATGCCGATGGCTTCGGCAATGGCTTCCCAGGTCATGCCCTTGGCGACTTTGGCTTCCAGGATTTTGGCGGTCATCAGTTCTTTGTTCATCATGGCTGTTTTCCTCTCTTGGGTTGTTACGTCAGGCATTCACCGCGCGCGCGGCGGTTTCAGATTCGGATTCGGTGTCAGAGGCCTCGGGCGACGATTGCGCGACACCTTTGGCAGGTTCGGCGACTTTCGGGGTGCCGTCTTTTTCCGGCAGGGCCGAGCCGCTGCGGTTCACCAGGAAGTCCACCAGGTAATCCCGGGTCTTGTGGTAGGCCGGGTTCTGGAAGATGGTGGAGCGGGCCCGTGGGTGCGGGATATCCACTTTCACGCTTTCGGCGATCCGGGCGTTGGGGCCGTTGGACATCAGGAAGATGCGATCGGACAGCAGGATGGCCTCATCCACGTCATGGGTGATCATGAAGACGGTCTGGCGGGTTTCTTCCCAGATTTTCACCAGCTCGTCCTGGATCACGCCCCGTGTCAGGGCATCCAGCGCGCCGAAGGGTTCGTCCAGCAGCAACAGTTCCGGCTGGGTGGCGAAGGCCCGGGCGATACTCACCCGCTGGCGCATACCGCCGGACAGCTGCGAGGGCTTTCGGTTCATGGCGTGCTCCAGGCCCACCATTTTCAGGTAGCGCTCGCTGTGTTCCCTCACTTTTTCCTTGGACCAGCTGGGCCAGCGCGCTTTAACCGCAAACACGATGTTGTTTAGGGCGGTTTTCCAGGGCAGCAGGCTGTAGTTCTGGAACACCACGCCACGCTCAAGACCCGGGCCTTTGATTTCCTTGCCGTTCATCACCACGTTGCCGGCGCTGGCTTCGTCCAGGCCTGCCAGCACGTTCAGGATGGTGGATTTGCCGCAGCCCGAGTGGCCGATGATGCAGACAAACTCCCCTTTCTCCAGGGCAAAGCGGACATCCTCGAAGACGGTCAGCTCACCGCCCTGGCCGTCCGGGTAGATCTTGGACAGACCATCTACTTCCAGGAATGACTTACTCATAACAGGTCTCCGTTCGGAGGGTTGAGGCCGGCACCGCAGACCGGTGCCGGGCCGCTCATTCTTTGTATTCCACCAGTTTCTGGGCCTTGCCCAGGGCCAGGTCCAGCAGCATGCCCACCACCCCGATCATCAGGATGGAGAAGATCACACTGGCCAGATCCAGGTTGTTCCATTCGTTCCACACGTAGTAGCCAATGCCGGTGCCGCCCACGAGCATCTCCGCGGCCACGATCACCAGCCAGGCGATGCCGATGGAGATGCGCATGCCGGTGAGGATGGTGGGCGCCGCGGCCGGCAGGATGACCGTGAGCGCGGTCTTGATCGGGCTGAGTTCGTGGGTGCGGGCCACGTTCACCCAGTCCTGCCGGACGTTGGCCACACCAAAGGCAGTGTTCAGGAGCATCGGCCAGATCGAGCAGATAAAGATCACGAAGATCGCCGAGGCGTCGGAGTCCTGGATGATGAACAGCGCCAAGGGCATCCAGGCCAGCGGCGAGATCGGCCGCAGCACCTGGATGTACGGGTTCAGGGCCTTGTACATCAGCGGCGACATGCCGATCAGGAAGCCGATGGGCAACGCGATGGCCATGGCCGCCAGGTAGCCGGTGAGTACCCGGTACACTGAGTAGGCCAGCTGGATGCCGATGCCCTTGTCGTTGGCGCCGGCGTCATAGAACGGATTGGACAGCTCTGCCCAGGCCAGCTTGATCACCGCCGACGGTGGCGGCACCCGGGATTCCTGTTCCGCCCCGCCCATGAGCATTTCGTATTCGGTGAGCCCGGTCTGGGCCTCCGGGGGCTGGGTTGCCATTTCCCAGAGCCCCAGGGCCAGAATCAGGAACGACACCGACAGCAGGGCTGCGCGTACGTTCAGGGAAGCCATGGTTACACCCTCCCGATGGCAAAGCTGCGGGCGTACTCTTCCGCGCTGTCCGGATCGAAGGTCTTGCCCATGATGGTGTGGGTCTTGTAGGTCTTGTCCGGCGCGCTGTAGCCCATCTCCTCCATCAGCTTGCCGGTCTCACCGGCCAGATAGACCTGCTCGGCAATGCCCTTGTAGTCCACATCGCCCTCGATGTAGCCCCAGCGCTTCATCTGGGTGAGGATCCACACGCCCATGGAGTGCCACGGGAATGGGTCGAAATCGATACGGTCCGGCACGTTTTTCACTTCGCCCAGGCCGTCGGCGTAGTAGCCGGTCAGCACCTGCTGGATCACCGGCACCGGCTGGTTCAGGTAGTTCTTGGGCGCGATGGCTTCGGAGATTTCCTTGCGGTTCTCCGGGTTGTTGGAGTACTGGGTGGCATCAATGATGGCCCGCAGCAGGGCGCCGTAGGTGTTCGGGTTCTCGGTGGCGAACTGCTGGCTGCAGGCGAAGGCGCAGCAGGGGTGGCCTTCCCAGATATCCTTGGTGAGCATGTGAATGAAGCCCACTTTCTCCCACACGGCACGCTGGTTGAACGGGTCCGGGCTCAGGTAACCATCGAGGTTGCCGGCGCGCAGGTTGGCCACCATTTCGGGTGGCGGTACCACACGGATCTGCACGTCGGTGTCCGGGTCGATGCCGTTCTCGGCCAGGTAGTAGCGCAGCAGGAAGTTGTGCATGGAATACTCGAACGGCACACCAAACTTGAAGCCCTTCCACTGTTTGGGATCGCGTTTGTCCTTGTGGTCCACGTGCAGAACGATGGCCTGGCCGTTGATGTTCTCTACCGCCGGCATGATGAATGGCTCGGGCGTGGAGCCGGCACCCATGGTCATGGCCAGGGGCATGGGGGTGAGCATGTGGGAGGCGTCGTATTCACCGGCCAGGGACTTGTCCCGGGCGACTGCCCAGCCCGCGGTCTTGGTTACGGTCACATCCAGGCCATAACGCTCATAAAAGCCCATGGGGTGAGCCATAATGATCGGTGTGGCGCAGGTAATGGGCACGAAACCGACGTTCAGCTTGGTCTTCTCCAGCTTGCCAAGGGACTCCTTCACCGCGGCTTTGGCCTTGTCCATGGGGAACACACTACCAAGCAGCGCGGCGGCGGTACCCGCGCCCATCATCTTCATGAAGCTGCGGCGGCTGTGATCGTTGTGGCCAAACACGGAGCGCACCACGGCGCTCTCGATAGCGCGATCCATCATCGCTTCGGAGTCCATTCGCTCCTCTGCTGCTCCCTGGCGGCTGGCCGCAGGTTTCAGATCAAGCGAAATGGAAGGTGCAGTGTCACCGGGCTGGCACTCATGGCAGCCGCAGTTCTTGGCGTGGATCAGGGACTTGTCACCGTCAAAGGGATTTCCAAGGCTTTTCGTGGTCATTGGGCACTCTCCTGGGTAATGGACCTGGTTTTCAGGGTGTTTCTGCACTCTTTTGGTGCTACTAACGGTGCGACTCGGACTCGGTGGCAACATCGCATCGGGTCGGCTTCGCGTTCTGAAGGTGATATGGCAGGGTTTGTGCCAAGTCCGAATATTTTTGCAACACCCTGTTTTCGTTAATTTTTTATTGGCCTAGTTGGTCTGCCGGACACTACGATTTTTCGTAATTAACGATTTTTCGTAGTTAAGGCTGCGATATTTCGTAGTTGGCATGGGGTTTGTACTGGCGAGTTCAGACTGACCCAGGACATCGCCATGAACACCGACACCCGCATTGCGCTCTTCGACAACCTGGAGTGGATTGATCACCTGCCGGAAGCGGCCCTTCTGGTGGATGCCGGCCGCGACCTGATCCTCGCGGCCAACAGTGCCATGGGCCGACTGATCGGCACTGATCGCAAGTCGATAAGTGGCAAACCCTGCACCCAGCTGTTCACCGACCAGCGCCCGCAGCTGATTGCCTTTACCGAGGAAACCCTGTTCCGCAGCCAGGGCTGGAGCCGGGATTTCTTCCTGCAGCACCGGGACGGCCATACGGTGGAACTGGAAATTTCCTCCTCGCGGGTGGGTGAGGCCGAATCCCAGAACCTGCTGTTGCTGCTGCGTGACCGCCGCCAGCTGCGCACCCTGAGGGAGCGTCACGATGCCAACCACTATCACCGGGGTGGCCTGTTGGAGTGGCGCCGGGTGGAGGAGTTGTTCAAGGACATGGAGCGGGAAAACCAGCTGATCCTGCATGCGGTGGGCGAAGGCATCTATGGCGTGGATGCCGAGGGTCGCACCACCTTCGCCAATCCGGCGGCGGAACGCATGCTGGGCTGGCGCATTGATGAACTCATGGGGCGTGTGATCCATCGGGTCGTGCATCACTCGCACGAAGACGGCTCCATTTTTCCACTCAAGGAATGCCCCATCTACGCCGCCTTCCGGGATGGCAGCGTCAAGCGTGTGGGCGAGGACTGGTTCTGGCGCAAGGATGGCAGCGGCTTCCCCGTTGAATACACGAGCACACCGATTCTCGATAACGGCCACCCAGTGGGCGCCGTGGTGGTGTTCCGTGATATCTCGGCCCGCCTCGAGGCCCGCCAGGAACTGCAGGAGGCCCTGAAGGAAGTGGAAACCCTCAAGCACCGGCTGGAAATGGAGAACGCCTACCTGCAGGAGGAACTGAGCGCCGAGTACCACTTCCACGAGATCTTCGGCCAGAGCGATGCCATCAAGGCCATTGTGCGGCGCATTGGCATGGTGGCGCCCACCGACGCCAACGTGCTTATCACCGGCGAGTCCGGCACCGGCAAGGAGCTGATTGCCCGCGCCATCCACCAGTCCAGCAGCCGGCGCGATCGGCCTCTGATCCGGGTGAACTGCGCCGCCATCCCCAAGGATCTGTTCGAGAGCGAGTTCTTCGGCCACATCAAGGGCGCCTTCACCGGCGCCGTCAGCGACCGTGTGGGCCGGTTCGAACTGGCCGACGGCGGCACCCTGTTCCTGGACGAAGTGGGGGAAATCCCGCTGGAACTTCAGGGCAAACTGCTGCGGGTGCTACAGGATCAGCAGTTCGAGCGGGTGGGCGAAAACCGGACCCGGGCCGTGGACGTTCGAGTCATTGCCGCCACCAACCGCGACCTCAAAGCCGAGGTCCAGCACAAGACCTTCCGGGAGGACCTCTATTTCCGACTGAACGTCTTCCCCATCGAGTCCGTGCCCCTGCGACGTCGCCTGGAAGACATCCCGATTCTGGCCCAGGAATTCCTCAACCGGGCCTGCCAGAAATTCAACCGCCCCACCCTGGTCCTGCGGGAAAGGGATGTGGAAACCCTGAAGGCCTACCACTGGCCGGGCAACGTGCGGGAGTTGGAGAATGTAATCGAGCGCCAGGTGATCACTGCCGACGGGCGCCTGGATCTGGATCTGCTGGGGCAGGATACAGCCGCCCTGACACCCAGCGTACCAACACCGCCGACCAGGCATTTTGACGGTGACTTGCTGACAGAAGAAGAGCTTCGGGAACTGGAAAAGCGAAACCTGGTTCGTGCCCTTAAAATCAGCGGCGGGCGGGTGTTTGGCGACGACGGCGCCGCGGCGCTTCTGGGCGTAAAGCCCACCACCCTTACATCAAGGCTGAAAAAACTGAAAATCGAACCGAGGCAATATCAGGCCGGGGCGTGATGCCCCGGCGCGAAGCGAGTTTACATCAACTCGATGGCAACAGCGGTACCCTCACCACCCCCAATACACAGCGAAGCCACGCCACGCTTGAGGCCACGCTGCTTGAGCGCGTTGATCAGAGTCACGATGATCCGCGAGCCCGAGGAGCCAATCGGATGCCCCAGGGCGCAGGCGCCACCGTGCACGTTCACCTTCTCGGCCGGCAGCTTGAGCTCGTTCATGGCGGCCAGGGTCACCACCGCGAAGGCCTCATTGATCTCGAACAGATCCACGTCATCCTTGTTCCAGCCGGCTTTCTTGAGCACTTTCTCGATGGCGCCGATCGGAGCCAGCGTGAACTCGGCCGGCAGGCGGGCGTGGGTGGCGTGGGCCACAATTCGGGCCTGGGGCACCAGACCGCGGGCATCGGCTTCGGCGGCGGAGGCCAGTACGAGGGCGGAGGCACCATCACTGATGGAGCTGGAGTTGGCAGCGGTGACCGAACCGTCCTTGGCAAAGGCGGGCTTCAGGTGCGGAATCTTCTCGGGCTTGGCGTTGCCCGGCTGTTCATCGGTATCCACCTCGATGTCACCGCCGCGGCCAGACACGGTTACCGGGACGATTTCGTCGCGGAACCAGCCGTTCTCGATCGCCGCCAGGGATTTCTGCAGGGATGCGATGGCAAATTCGTCCATGGCCTGGCGGCTGATGTCGAACTTGTCGGCGGTGCGCTGGGCAAACACGCCCATCAGGCCGCCCTCGTAGGCGTCTTCAAGGCCATCGAGGAACATACTGTCCATCACCTGGCCATGACCCATGCGCATGCCACCACGGGCCTTGGGCAGCAGGTACGGCGCCTGGCTCATGTTTTCCATACCGCCGGCGATCATGACGTTGTTGGTGCCGGCCTTGATCTGATCGTGGGCCATGATCACGGCCTGCATGCCGGAGCCGCACATTTTGTTGATGGTGGTACAGCCGGAGCTGTCCGGGATGCCAGAGGCACGGGAGGCCTGGCGCGCCGGGGCCTGGCCGAGGCCAGCGGGCAGTACGCAGCCCATGATCACTTCCTGGATGTCCGCCGGCTGCAGGCCGGCCCGCTCTATGGCGGCCTTGATGGAGATGGCGCCCAGTTGCGGGGAGCGTACCGAGCTCAGGGAGCCCATCATGCCGCCCATGGGGGTTCTTGCTGAGCCTGCGATTACCACATCATTGCTGTTCATTTGGTTGTCCTCCTGATTCTGTGGAAGGCCCGATCAGGGGGCAGCCTCTCCGGAACACGCTGTAAATACTTCCCTGTACGCTTGACTGCAGCATCCATGCTGCAGACAGTCCCGGAGAGGCTGCCCCCTGCTCGGACCCCGAGCATTCGAGTTGCCTTCTGAGGCCTTAAAGGCCCTTCTTTCAGGCTTTGCCCAGTACCGAGCGGGCAATGATTTCTTTCATCACCTCTGAGGTGCCGCCGTAGATTCGCTGCACCCTCGCGTCGATGAAGTTCCGGGAGATCGGGTATTCGGTGGTGTAGCCGTAGCCGCCAAACAGCTGCAAACAGCCATCGGCCACCCGGCACTGCATCTCGGTGGCACTGTACTTGGCCATGGAGGCGGTGGGCGCATCCAGCTCGCCGCGGTCGTACTGGTCGATGCACTGGTCCACGAATGCCTTGTTCACCCGGTAGTCGGTTTCCATGCGCGCGATTTCAAAGCGGGTGTTTTGCAATTGGGCCAGTTTCTGGCCGAACAGTTCCCGCTCCTGGGCGTAGGCGATGGTCAGGTCCAGGGAACCCCGGGCGGCGGCCACGCCAAGGGCGCCGATCACCAGGCGCTCGCGGGGCAGTTCGCGCATCAGGTACACAAAGCCCTGGCCTTCTTCGCCCAGCAAAGCAGAAGCCGGGATGCGCATATCCGAGAAGAACAGCTCGGAGGTATCGCCGGAATGCTGGCCGATCTTGTCCAGGTTGCGGCCCTTGCTGTAGCCAGGCAGCGAGGTGTCTACCAGGAACAGGCTGATGCCACGGGCACCGGCCTTGGGGTCGGTCTTGGCGGCCACAATCACCATGTCGGCGTGCTGGCCGTTGGTGATGAAGGTCTTGGAGCCGTTCAGGATGTAATCGTCGCCGTCTTTCACCGCGCTGGTGCGAATGGCCTGCAGGTCACTGCCGGCGCCGGGCTCGGTCATGGCGATGGCGCCAACGGCCTCGCCCGACACCAGTTTTGGCAACCACTGCTGCTTCTGCGCTTCGTTACCAATGTGGCTCAGATACGGGGCAACAATGTCGGAATGCACCATCACGTTGGTGGACAGTGCGCCAAAGCCCATGCGGGCCAGTTCTT
The DNA here is from genome assembly GCF_900115175.1 of Marinobacter gudaonensis. Classification (NCBI taxonomy): domain Bacteria; kingdom Pseudomonadati; phylum Pseudomonadota; class Gammaproteobacteria; order Pseudomonadales; family Marinobacteraceae; genus Marinobacter; species Marinobacter gudaonensis. The sequence goes on along the minus strand of NZ_FOYV01000003.1, from coordinate 34,329 downwards.
CGCCTACCACCACGGAAAACTGGAAGGGTGCGCCAATGCCACCGCACTCCTCGGGCACGTCCACGCACAGCATGCCGGCGTTGCCCAGGGTGTTCCAGAGCTCTCTGGGTACCAGCCCGGATTTTTCCCAGGCTTCGTAGTGCGGCGTTACTTCCTTTTCCAGGACCTTGATCACGGACTCCCGGAACATCGCCAGTTCTTCTTTATCAACAGACACGGTCATGAATGTCTCCTGCTATGAATGCTTTACTTGGGCGCCATGCGCAGCGCGCAGTCGAGACGAATCACTTCGCCATTGAGCACCGGGTTTCGAACCATCTGGTCCACCATCATGCCGAACTCCTCCGGCTTGCCCAGGCGCTTGGGGAACGGCAGCGTGGCCGCCAGGCTCTCCTGAACTTCTTCAGGCATACCTGCCATCATGGGGGTCATGAACAGGCCGGGGGCAATCGTATTTACCCGGATGCCCTCACGCGCCAGCTCCCGGGCGGATTGAAGCGTGAGCGACACCACGCCACCCTTGGAAGCACTGTAGGCTGCCTGGCCGATCTGGCCCTCATAGGCCGCAATGGAGGCGGTGTTGATGATCACGCCCCGTTCGCCCTCGGCGTTAGGCTCCCGCTGCGCCATGTCGGCGGCTGCCAGGCGCAGAATATTGAAGGTGCCAATGAGATTGACCTGTACCACCTTGCTGAAGTTCTCCAGCGGCATCACGCCCTCGCGGCCCAGAATCTTGCCAGCGGTGGCAATACCAGCACAGTTCACTGCAATACCGCAGGGCCCATGGGCTTCACGGGCGGCGTTGATGGCAGCCTCGGCGCTGTCGGCAGAGCTGACATCGCATTCCAGGAAAATCCCGCCGATATCCTCAGCCACTTTTCGGCCCTGCTCCTTCTGCAGATCCAGAATCGCCACCTTGCAGCCGGCAGCGGCCAGCGCACGGGCTGCGCCCTCGCCCAGCCCGGATGCGCCGCCTGTTACAATGGCCGGAACATTTTTGAATTCCATGCTTCGCTCTCCTTTTAGGGAACCTGTTGGTGAAAATTGGACCAGAAAACTACTTTACGTTTACGTAAACTTTATCTAACCTAAGTCGAAAAAGGAAATCGCAATGGTCGAAAAAAGAACGTTCAGCATCAGCGAACTCTCACAGGAGTTCGATGTCACGACTCGAAGCATCCGCTTCTATGAGGATCAGGGGCTTCTGAAGCCACGGCGCCGTGGACAGACACGCATCTTCAGCACCAAGGATCGTGTTCGCCTGAAACTGATCCTCCGTGGCAAGCGCATGGGCTTCACCCTGGCAGAAACCAAGGAGCTCTTCGACCTGTGGGACGAAACGCTCACCGGCAACGAAAAGCAGCTTCTGAAAATGCTGGAAATCCTGGAAGGCCGCAAAGCCATGCTGGAACAGCAGAAGAACGACATTGCCCAGGCAGAAATGGAAATAGACACCGCGGAAGCCCGGTGCCGGGAGGCACTGGCTGAACTGCAGAAAAAGAAAGAAGCGCAGGCGCCGGCCAACGACGAGGCCAGGCAGTCCGCTGAAACCTGATAACAGAAACGCAAAGGTAGCCAACGATGAAATCACAGTACTCAGAGCTCAACTTCGGCCTCGGCGAAACCCTCGACATGCTCCGCGAGCAGGTCAACGGCTTCGCTGCCGCTGAAATCGCGCCCCGCGCCGAGGAAATCGACCGCAACAACGAATTCCCTATGGACCTGTGGCGGAAAATGGGCGACATGGGTCTGCTGGGTATCACTGTGAAAGAAGAATACGGCGGATCCGACATGGGCTACCTCGCCCACGTGATCGCCATGGAAGAAATCAGCCGTGCTTCCGCCTCCGTTGGCCTCTCCTACGGTGCTCACTCCAACCTGTGTGTGAACCAGATCCACCGCAACGGCACCGAAGAACAGAAACAGAAATACCTGCCGAAGCTCGTCAGCGGCGAACACATTGGCGCCCTGGCCATGTCCGAGCCCAACGCCGGCTCCGACGTTATCTCCATGAAGCTCAGCGCCAAAGACGCCGGCGACCACTACGTGCTGAACGGCAACAAAATGTGGATCACCAACGGCCCCGACGCCCACACTTACGTGATCTACGCCAAAACCGACACCCAGGCCGGCTCCAAGGGCGTAACCGCCTTTATTGTTGAGCGCGACGCCCCGGGCTTCAGCCGCCACCAGAAACTCGACAAACTGGGCATGCGCGGCTCCAACACCTGCGAACTGGTGTTCGAAGACTGCAAGGTTCCCAAGGAAAACGTCCTGGGTGGTGTTGGCAACGGCGCCAAAGTCCTGATGAGCGGCCTCGACTACGAACGCCTCGTTCTCTCCGGCGGCCCCCTGGGCATCATGCAGGCAGCCATGGACGTGGTGGTTCCCTACATCCGCGAGCGCAAACAGTTCGGCCAGGCCATCGGTGAGTTCGAACTGGTACAGGGCAAAGTGGCCGACATGTACACCTGGATGAACACCGCCAAGTCCTACGTCTACATGGTGGCCATGTCCGCGGACCGCGGCGCGGAAACCACCCGCAAAGACGCCGCCGGCGCCATCCTCTACTCCGCCGAAATGGCCACCAAAATCGCCCTGGACGCCATCCAGCTCCTCGGCGGTAACGGCTACATCAACGAATACCCGACAGGCCGCCTGCTGCGCGACGCCAAACTCTACGAAATCGGTGCGGGCACGTCTGAAATCCGCCGCATGCTGATCGGCCGCGAGCTGTACCTGAACAAGTAAGCAGCGACACGGCGAGGCCGTCCATTCCCTGCGATGGGGGACGGCCTGCTCCCAAGTTAAGACGAGGGAGTGGCAGGGTGTCTTTCCGGGAATGTCTGTGGCCAAGGATGGCCACAGTCAAGCGCACAGGGATGTGCTCGTAGCGGTTCCCGGAAAGACACCCTGCCAGTCCCGCCGCCCCGAAACTCGAGGCCCGAAAAAATGACAATACTCCAAAGCAAGATTAACCCCAGGTCCGAAGAGTTCCAGGCCAACCAGGAATCCATGGCCAAGGCCGTCGCCGACCTGCGCGACAAAGTCGCCACCATCCAGCAGGGCGGCGGCCCCGATTACCAGAAACGCCACACCGACCGGGGCAAACTGCTCCCCCGCGAGCGCATCAACCGCCTCCTGGACGACGGCTCCCCGTTCCTGGAAATCGGCCAGTTCGCCGCCTACAACGTGTACGGTGAAGAAGTCCCCGCAGCGGGCGTGATCGCCGGCGTGGGCCGCGTCTCCGGCACCGAATGTATGATCATCGCCAACGACGCCACCGTAAAAGGCGGCAGCTACTACCCGCTGACGGTCAAGAAACACCTCCGGGCCCAGGAAATCGCCCTGGAAAACCGCCTGCCCTGCATTTACCTGGTCGACTCCGGCGGCGCCAACCTGCCCCGCCAGGACGAAGTCTTCCCGGACCGCGACCACTTCGGGCGCATCTTCTACAACCAGGCCCGCATGAGCGCCGACGACATCCCCCAGATCGCCGTCGTCATGGGCCTGTGCACCGCCGGCGGCGCCTACGTGCCCGCCATGGCCGACGAATCCATCATCGTACGCAACCAGGGCACCATCTTCCTGGCCGGCCCGCCGCTGGTAAAAGCCGCCACTGGTGAAGTGGTCAGCGCCGAAGACCTTGGTGGCGCCGACGTACACTGCAAGGTTTCCGGCGTGGCCGACCATTACGCCGAAAACGACGCCCACGCCCTGGAAATCGCCCGGCGCAGCGTTGCCAACCTGAACCGCAAAAAGCCGGTCCCGGTGGAAGTCCAGAAGCCCCGGGCGCCGCTGTACGACGCCGAAGAAATCTACGGCATCGTCGGCACCGACCTGCGCAAACAGTTTGATGTGCGTGACGTGATCGCCCGCATTGTCGACGGTTCTGAGTTCGACGAATTCAAACGCTACTACGGCCAGACCCTGGTCACCGGCTTTGCCCACATCCACGGCTACCCGGTAGGCATCATCGCCAACAACGGCATCCTGTTCAGCGAAGCCGCCCAGAAAGGCGCCCACTTCATTGAACTGTGCTGCCAGCGCAACATTCCACTGCTGTTCCTGCAGAACATCACCGGCTTCATGGTGGGCCAGAAATACGAGGCCGAGGGCATTGCCAAGCACGGCGCCAAGATGGTCATGGCCGTGGCCTGCGCCAACGTGCCCAAGATCACCGTGCTGATCGGCGGCTCCTTCGGTGCAGGCAACTACGGCATGTGTGGCCGCGCCTACAGTCCCGACTTCCTGTGGATGTGGCCGAACGCCCGCATCTCGGTGATGGGCGGCGAACAGGCCGCCGGCGTACTGGCCCAGGTGAAGCGTGAAGGCATGGAGCGTAAAGGCCAGCAGTGGAGCGCCGAGGAAGAAGCCGAGTTCAAGAAACCGGTGATCGACAAGTACGAAGAACAGGGCCACCCCTACTACGCCAGCGCCCGCCTGTGGGACGACGGCGTGATCGACCCGGCCCAGACCCGGGAAGTGGTTGCCCTGAGCCTCTCTGCCACCCTTAACCGACCCGCCAAGCCCACGCGCTTTGGCGTGTTCCGGATGTGATCGGGGAGACTGCCATGACAGACAACGAAACCGCAGTCCTGCTCAAACGGCGCGACGACGGCGTGGCCGAGGTAGTGCTCAACCGCCCGGACAAACGCAACGCCTTCGACGACGTGATCATCCAGCAGCTGATCAACGCCCTCACCGAGGTGAATACCGACAGCAGCGTGAAAGTGGTGATTCTGCGCTCCGAGGGCAAGCACTTCTCCGCCGGGGCCGACCTTGGCTGGATGCGCCGCATGGCCGAGAACACCCGCCAGGAAAACCTGGACGATTCCCGGGAGCTGGCGCGGCTGATGAACGTGCTTAACCACCTGTCCAAGCCCGTGATCGGCCTGGTACAGGGCGCCGCTTTCGGCGGCGCAGTGGGCCTGGCTGCCTGCTGCGACATCGTGATCGCCACCGAGCAGTCCAGCTTCTGCCTGAGCGAAGTGAAGCTCGGCCTGATTCCCGCGGTGATCAGCCCCTACGTGGTGCGTGCCATCGGCGAACGCCAGGCCCGGCGGTACTTCATCTCCGCCGAAGTGTTTACCGCGCAGCAAGCACAGGAATACGGCCTCGTGCACATCGTCTGCGACGACGTCGAGGCCATGGACGCCCGCTGCAACGACATGCTCCAGCAACTGGCCATGAACGGGCCCGAGGCCATGAAAGCCGCCAAGGACCTGGTATTTGCCGTCAGCCACAAGCCCATCAGCGACGATGTGATCGACGACACCGCGCAACGCATCGCAGACATTCGGGTGGGTGAAGAAGGTCAGGAAGGGCTTGGTGCCTTCCTGAACAAGCGCAAGGCCAACTGGGTTCCGGAGGGAAAATAACAATGTTCAGCAAGATTCTGATCGCCAACCGGGGCGAAATCGCCTGCCGGATCATCCAAACCGCCCACCGCATGGGCATCCGCTGCGTGGCCGTCTACTCCGACGCCGATGCCAACGCCCGGCACGTGGCCATGGCCGACGAGGCTTTCCACATTGGCCCGGCACCCAGCGGTGAAAGCTACCTGAAGGCCGAGAAGATCATCCAGGTCGCGAAGGAAAGTGGCGCCCAGGCCATCCACCCGGGCTATGGCTTCCTGTCGGAGAACACCGGCTTTGCCGAGGCCTGCGAGGCCAACAACATCGTGTTCATCGGCCCGCCCTCCTCGGCCATTGCCGCCATGGGCTCCAAGTCTGCCGCCAAGGCCATTATGGAGAAGGCCGGCGTGCCGCTGGTACCGGGCTACCACGGCGACGACCAGTCGGTGGAAACCCTGCGCGCCGAAGCCGAGAAGTGCGGCTTCCCGCTGCTGCTAAAGGCCGTGGCTGGCGGCGGTGGTAAAGGCATGCGCGTGGTGCAGAGCATGGCCGAGTTCGACGACGCCCTGGCCGCGGCCAAGCGCGAAGCCAAGAACGCCTTCGGCAACCCGGACATGCTCATCGAGCGCTACCTGACCCAGCCGCGGCACGTGGAAATCCAGGTGTTCTGCGACCAGGACGGCAAGGGCGTGTATCTGGCCGAGCGGGACTGCTCCGTGCAGCGCCGCCACCAGAAAGTCCTGGAAGAAGCCCCGGCCCCGGGCCTGAGCGAGGACACCCGCAAGGCCATGGGCGAAGCCGCCGTGCGCGCGGCCCAGGCCATCAACTATGTGGGTGCGGGTACCGTCGAGTTCCTGTACGACGTGGACGGCTCTTTCTTCTTCATGGAAATGAACACCCGCCTGCAGGTAGAGCACCCGGTTACCGAAATGGTCACCGGCCAGGACCTGGTGGAATGGCAACTGAAAGTGGCCTGGGGTGAGCCCCTGCCGCTGGAACAGTCCCAGGTGAAAACCCGGGGACACGCCCTGGAAGCGCGGATTTACGCCGAAGACCCGGACCAGGACTTCCTGCCCGCCACCGGCAACCTGCGCTACCTGAGTACCCCGGATGAAAGCGCCCATGTGCGCGTGGATACCGGCGTAACCGAAGGCGACGACATCAGCATCCACTACGACCCGATGATCGCCAAGCTGATCGTGTGGGACGAAACCCGCGACCAGGCCATCAACCGCATGGTTCAGGCTCTGGAGCACTACCGCATCGCCGGCGTGAAAACCAACATCCGGTTCCTGCACGCCCTGGCCGACGCCCAGCCGTTCCGGGAGGCGGACCTGACCACCGGGTTTATCGAAGACCACCGGGAACTGCTGTTCCCGAAGTCCAGACTCGATACCCACAAGGCCCTCGTGCTGTCGGCAGGTTTTGTACTGGAGCAGCGCAAATCCTCCGAGCCGGTCACCGCCGACCCCTGGTCGCCGTTCAGCCGCAAGAACAGCTGGCGCATGAACTCCGAGTACGCCCAGCCCCTGAAGCTGCAGGTGGGCGAGGACGTGCACGAACTCAAGATCCTCGAGCGCGACGACCGCTACCAGGTGTTCGTGGGCGACAGCATCTACCACCTGAACGCCAAACTGGATGATGACTACCTGCAGGCCGTGATCAACGGCCACCGCATCAGCGTCCACGGCAACCTGCACAACGACCAGCTGGTGCTGTTCTACGAAGGCGACACCTTCAACTGCACCGTCTACAAGGAAAGCTACGGCTTCGAGGAAATGGCCGGCGACGGCAGCCTGGCCGCGCCCATGAACGGCGCCATCGTGGCGGTACAGGCCAAGGTGGGCGACAGAGTCACCGCCGGCCAGAGCCTGGTGATCATGGAGGCCATGAAAATGGAACACGCCATCAAGGCCCCGGCCGACGGCGTGGTGACCGAGATCTTCTTCGCCGAAGGCGACCAGGTCTCCGAAGGTGCCGAGCTGATCGCCATCGAAGTCACCGAAACCGAGGAGGCAGGCTGATGGCCTTTCCCAAACAGGTACGCCTGGTTGAGATGAGCCCCCGGGACGGACTCCAGAACGAGCCCGGCCCGGTGATCGCCACCGCCATCAAGACCGGGCTGATCGACCGGCTGGCCGACACTGGCCTGAGCCACATCGAAGCCGCCAGCTTCGTCTCGCCGAAATGGGTGCCCCAGATGGGCGATGCCGCCGAAGTGATGGCCGGCATCACCCGGAAGGCTGGCGTTCGCTACTCCGCCCTCACCCCGAACCTGAAAGGGTTTGAGGGGGCGCTCGCGGCGAAGGCCGACGAAGTGGCCGTGTTCGGCGCCGCATCCGAATCCTTCACCAAGAAGAACATCAACTGCACCATCGCCGAAAGCCTCGAACGCTTCGCCCCGGTGGTGGAAGAAGCCCGCAAACACGGCATCCCCGTGCGCGGCTACGTGTCCACCGTCATGGGCTGCCCGTACGAAGGCGACATCGCCCCGGAACAGGTAGCCACCGTGGCCAAAGCACTCTACGACATGGGCTGCCACGAAATTTCCCTGGGCGACACCATCGGCGTGGGCACACCGCTGAAAGCCAAACGCATGCTCGAAGCCGTCGCCGCCCACGTACCCATGGACAAACTCGCTGCCCACTTCCACGACACCTACGGCCAGGCCCTGGCCAACCTGTACGCGGTGCTGGAAGAAGGTGTGAGCGTGATTGATGCCTCCGTGGCGGGCCTCGGCGGCTGCCCCTATGCCAAGGGCGCCTCGGGCAACGTCGCCACCGAAGACGTGCTATACCTGCTGAACGGTTTAGGCATCGAAACCGGCGTCGATCTGAACAAGCTCGTCGCCACCGGCGAGTGGATTTGTGGCCAGCTGAAACGTCACAACGGCTCCAAGGTCGGTCAGGCCTTAGGCGGTAACTGCTAGCAATGGACTGGCAGGTGGGGTGCAACCACCCGGGACTGTCTGCAGCATGGATGCTGCAGTCAAGCGTACACGGACGTATTCACCGCGTGTCCCGGGTGGTTGCACCCCACCTGCCACAGCACCGAGACAAGAAGGCTAGGAATAACCAATGAACCAGAACAAAAACGTGGTAGCCCTGGACCTCCCCATCCCGGAGATCAAAGACCTACCAGAAGACACCCAGAAGTACTTCCAGATCTGCCAGGAAAAACTCGGCATGATCCCGAACGTACTCACCGCGTACAGCCAGAACCTCAAACAGCTGGAAGGCTTCACCCGCCTCTACAACGAGCTCATGCTCGGCGAAGGCGAACTCTCCAAACTGGAGCGGGAAATGGTGGCCGTGGTGGTCTCCTCCGAGAACAAATGTTTCTACTGCCTGGTGGCCCACGGCGCCGCCGTGCGGGTACTCAGCGGCGATCCGCAACTGGGCGAGCACATGGTGATGAACTACCGCAGCGCCAAACTCGACAAACGCCAGCGGGCCATGCTCGATTTTGCATCGCACCTCACCCGCTCGCCGGCCACCGTGACCGAAGAGCACATCCAGGCCCTGCGCGATGCCGGATTCAGCGACCGCGCCATCTGGGACCTGAGCAACCTGGTGGGTTTCTACAACATGTCCAACCGCGTGGCGATTGCCAGCGATATGCAACCTAACCCCGAGTATCACAATCAGAGTCGCTAGCAGGTGATATCCCCCTGCTCGCCCTCGACTACAAAAACAATGGAGGCAGAGAAATGAGCAAGACTCTACCCAGCTACACCAGCGGAACCGCAGACGTGCCCCTGCTGGGCATGACCATAGGCGAAATGCTCGACCGCACCGCCGAAAAATACCCCAACACCGAAGCCCTGGTGTGCCTGCACCAGGACATTCGCTGGACCTACAAAGAGTTTGTGGAGAAGGTGAACGAAGCCGCCCGCGCCTTCATGGCCATCGGTGTGAAGCGTGGTGACCGCGTGGGCATCTGGTCGCCGAACCGCTACGAGTGGACCGTCACCCAGTTCGCCACCGCCAAGGTGGGCGCCATCCTGGTGAACATTAACCCGGCCTACGGCGTGCATGAACTGAAGTACGCCCTCAACCTGGCGGGCATCTCGGTACTGGTCACCGCCGACAGCTTCAAGGCCTCCAATTACCGCCAGATGATTTACGAGCTGGCGCCAGAGCTCAAGAACTCCACCGCCGGCAAACTCAAGGCCGAACAGGTGCCCGAGCTGCGCGCCGTGATCAACGTGCACGAAGACAAGCACGACGGCATGTGGAGCTGGAAAGAGTTTCTCGGCTTCGCCGGGGAAGTCACCGAGGCACAACTGTACGAGCGCCAGGACCAGCTGCAGTTTGATGACCCCATCAACATCCAGTTTACCTCCGGCACCACCGGCAACCCCAAGGGCGCTACCCTCACCCACCACAACATCCTGAACAACGGGTACTTTGTGGCGGAAAGCCAGCTGTTCACCGAAAAAGACCGTCTGGTGATCCCCGTTCCGCTGTACCACTGCTTCGGCATGGTGATGGGCAACCTGGGCTGTATTACCCACGGCTCCACCATGATCTACCCGGGCGAAGGCTTTGAGCCCAAGTCGGTACTGCAGGCCGTGCACCAGGAGAAGGCCACCGCCCTGTACGGCGTGCCCACCATGTTCATCGCCGAACTGGCCGACCCGGACTTCGAAACCTACGACCTCTCCAGCCTGCGCACCGGCATCATGGCCGGCTCCATCTGCCCGGCCGAGGTGATGAAGAAGGTCAACGGCAAGATGAACATGAAAGAGGTTCAGATTGCCTACGGCATGACCGAGACCAGCCCGGTGTCCACCCAGACCAGCTCCCTCGACCCGTTCGAGAAGCAGGTGACCACCGTAGGCCGTACCCAGCCGCACCTGGAAACCAAGATCGTGGACCCGGGCACCGGCAACGTGGTGCCCCGTGGCGAGATCGGCGAGCTGTGCACCCGCGGCTACAGCGTGATGCTGAAGTACTGGAACAACGAAGAAAAAACCCGCGAAGCCATCGACGACGCCGGCTGGATGCACACCGGCGACCTGGCCACTATGGACGAAGACGGCTACATCCAGATCGTCGGCCGCATCAAGGACATGGTGATCCGCGGCGGTGAGAACATCTACCCGAAAGAGATCGAGGAGTTCCTGTACACCCACCCGGCCATCGAGGAAGTGCAGGTGACCGGCATCCCGGACGAGAAGTACGGCGAAGAGCTGATTGCCTGGGTTAAGCTGCGCCCGGACGCAGAACCGGTCAGCGCCGACGACCTCCAAGCCTTCTGCAAAGGCAAGATCGCCCACTTCAAGATCCCGAAGAACTACAAGTTCGTGGACGAATTCCCGATGACTGTCACCGGGAAGATCCAGAAGTTCAAGATGCGGGAGATTTCCATCGAGGAGATGGGATTGAAAAAATAGCCGCAATTCCTGCGTCGGTTGAACCTACAAACCCTGGCCATGGCCAGGGTTTGTTGTTCTGCGGAGCAGCAAAAGGGTCCGATACGAGCCCCTGCTCACCGGAAACCCAGGAAGGAAAGAATCATCACAACAATGATCACGGCACCAACGATATAAATACCATTATTCACAGGCAGATCCTTCCCGTTTAAATCCTCAATCATGGTTGCGTCTCGTCCCTGTGACGCAAGATGTAACGTCCTGTTCCGGCAGCTCCGTCGCCTCATCTATAGTGATCGTAGGTGATTCTCTCAGGTCAGTCTGTTCGCTGCCGCACATAGGGCGAAGAGGGTCAGATCAGACATTGTCCGGGTCCGGAAAACCGGCGAACCCCGCCTTGAGCCATTGGAAATTCTCTCGCGAGAGATCTAGTTTTACAGTCAGGGAGGGACGTAACCATGCGTCAGGATAATGTCCAGGTATCGGACGACAACGCGCCGGAGCACAGCGAAGGTATCCGGGTTGGTCGGAAGCTGCTCGAGGCCACCAGACCGTATGTCGAGCAATCTGCGGCAACGAGCTGGTGGCGCGTGGCTTCTACCTTCGTTTTAATGATCATCGCGCTAACGGCCGCCGGACTGGTTCCCTGGTGGCCTCTCCGGCTGATGTTCTCGGTGTTGGGCGGCCTGCTGATAGTGCGCGCGTTTATCACCTTCCACGACTACCTTCACGGTGCGATTCTCAAAAACTCCCGGGTTGCGTACTGGCTGTTCCATGCCTTTGGCGCGCTGATGCTGACGCCAACACGCTCCTGGCTTGCCAGTCACAATTACCACCATGGCCATGTTGGTCAGATTTCAGAAGCCAGTGTGGGCGCCTTTCCGTTGATCACAACACGTATGTGGCGAGACTCAACCCGGTGGCAGCGTTTTACCTATCGCGCCCAACGGAATCCATTAGTAGTGCTGTTGAGTTACCCCATTGTCTTTGGATTTAACATCACGCTCCTTCCCTTTCTGAGAGCCCCCGTCAAGTATCTCGACTCCCTGGCGGCCATGGCCAGCCATGCCGCATTGATGACCGTGGTATGGGTTTTGGGCGGGTTCACCACAGTCTTCTTTGTGGTCCTGTTGCCCATGACGCTCGCCTCGGCAATGGGTTGCTACCTGTTTTTTGCCCAGCACAGCTTCCGGCGTATGCAAATTGCCTCACCCGAAGCCTGGACCTTTTACCGCGGCGCCATGGAGTCTTCGAGTTTTATGCGAATGAATAAGGTTATGCAGTGGTTTACCGGCAACATTGGCTACCACCATATCCATCATCTCAACGTTCGCATTCCTTTCTACCGGCTTCCCGAAGTGATGGCAGCCATTCCTGAACTGCAATCGCCCGCGACAACGAGCCTTGCTCCCGGCGAGATTGCCGACTGTTTCCGATATGCACTGTGGGATGAAGAGAAACAGCGTATGGTGTCTTACCGGGAGGCCGGCGGTTGAGTCTCCACCTTGAGAACAGTGGTTACCCTGCCGGATCTGCAGGGCATTCCATTGACGATTCCGGCAACAAAATGGCGCCGGCATGGTCCCGCTGTTCTTCATCATCCTGATGGTTTTCAGTAGCTCTCACTCTTACCCGTGACCGGTGTTAGCGGCTCTCCCTCCTCGTTCTGAAGCTGATAGTCGTAAGCCGCCTGCAGACCGGTGTCCAGTTCGCCCTCATCCTCGGGATCGTACTCGAGATAACGGGGGTAAAACGGCGACAGTATGGCAACCACAATTCCAATCACGCAGAACAGGGCAAAAGCGTCGGCGTAGCCGATACTCCCCACCAGCGTACCCACCACCGGCGAGCCACTGGCCTGGCCCAGGGAAATGGCGATAAACGGCAACACCGGCCCCATGGACAGCCGACCGGGCAGCAGGCGGATGCCGGTCATCAGGTACAGACCGGTGAGACTCATGTAAGCGAGACCAAACACCAACGAGGAAAACGCCGCAATCGCCAGATTGTCCGGGCTGGCCGCCAGCAGCGCCAGGCTCGCGGCCAGCATCATCAGCATCAGCGCCTGGGTAATGGGCGGGTTGTTGCGATCGGCCAGGTCTGCCACCACAGCACCGCCGAGGCCGGCGATGCCCACACCCAGCCACAGCCACCCGGTGTAATCAGAAGGCATCTCGCCAAGGTTGACCACCAGATCCGGCGCAAAGATCCAGTAGGCCGCGGACACAAACCCCATCATGAAAGCGAACAGTGACAGCCGGAACAGGCGCCACCACTGGTCAGCGCTGATAGGCTCGGCCGGTGCTGCGTTAGAAGGCACCACCCGGGAAACCGAAGGAATAAAGAACCACGTGGCCAGCACGCCAATCAGCGCCAGAACGGCAAAGGACGCGTATGCATACCGCCAGGCCCCGGCCAGGAAAAGAATAGTGGGAACGGCGACGATAACGCCGATACTGGTACCGGCATTCATGACCGAACTGACCCGACCGTGCAATGAACGCCTCACCAGGGCCTGCATGGCGGCCGTCAGGGCCGGCATCATCAGCCCGGTGCAGATGCCACAGGCAATCACCCCCAACCCCAGCGAAATGGCGCCGCCAGCCTGGCTGATCAGCCCGAGGCCAACCACCCCGAACAGCCCGGACGCCATCGCGGTGTTACGGGCACCGAGCCGATCGGCAGAAAGCGGCGCAAGGAGGGTGGCGAACACAAAACTGATCAGCGGCAGCGCACCAATCACACCAATCACGTCGGGCGCCAATTCCAGATCGGCCCGGATGGGCGGCACAAACAGACCAAAGGCAAAACGCGCCAGCCCATAGCTGATGGCAATCAGGGCGGCACCGAGTAACGCAAAGGCTGTGCTTGATGGAAATTTCATTCCACCTCCAGATCACTGGCTTTTGTGTTGGCATCCACTGTCAGCGTAGCTGCCGGGTCAATCATCGACCAGATTTGAACTGGAAAATCCGCCTGGGTTAGTCTGTATAAAAAACGAACACGAGGGTGACTCTCAGAAATGGCAACCGTTCCCCCACTCAGCGCCGACCGTGTTTCACTGATTGAGGAAGCAGGGCTGACCATCAAACAGATCGAGCCCATGGGGGCAGAGATTTACGGCGCCGATGTTCGAACGCGATTGCCAGAAAGCGTAATCGCGGCCCTGGAACAGGAAATGGCCAACCGGGGTTTTATCGTTTTCAAGCACCAGACCAACCTTTCTGCGGAAGAGTTGGTGGAGGCCAGCCGGTGGTGGGGCGCGAACGAAATTCACTCCACCCATGGCGTTCACCCGGCAACGCCTGGCCACAACCGGCACATCTTCCGATGCTCCAACGACGCCCGTTACGGCATCCTCGGCGTCGGCCCGCAATGGCACAATGATGGCAGCTTTGAGGCCGCCACCTTCTCCCACAGCGCCTATTACATGGCACGGGCGCCGGAGCGCGGTGGCGGTACCCACTTTGCCCACCAGGGCGCGGCGTTCGATGCCCTGCCACCGCAGAAGCAGGACTTCTGGCAACGGCTGGTGTCAGTGAATTCCGCCTCCAGCGTGACCCACCCCGTGGTGCACACCCACCCCATTTCCGGCCGCAAGAGTGTATGGCTGCATCTGGGCATGACCGGCGCCGTCATCGAACGACTGCCCGACGACCAGCTGACACTGGACCAACTGAGGATGCTGCCGGCCGACGCCGACAAATTCCGCCTGCTTGATGAACAGACCATGAAAGAGCTGTTCAACGACTACAACGAGCTGCTGAACAACTCCTTTGAGGGGGGCTACGGCACCCGGTACCAATACGACACCGGCGACCTCCTGTTTGTTGACAACTGGGCGGTGGCCCACCGGGCCGCGCCGGAAGCCCACCTGCCCGCCGAACAGCAGGGCCTGCGAATCATGGACCGGGTAACGGTAAAGGCCAGGCAGAACCTGGCGCCCCACTTCGGGCTGCCGCAGTACATCAACATCACCGGCCCCCATCCCTTCAACCAGGATGGCGTGTGGCAGGCCGGAGGCGTGGGGTTCCGCTGGAAAGACGACATTCGCATGCAGAACTGAAGGGCAGGCGTTCAGCGCGAATTAATGCTAATGTTGCGGCTTTCACCAGAGGGGAAGACATGGCCAACCTTTCCAAACACCAATCCGGAACCGCGGGACATTCCTGGAAACTGTCGGCAGTGGCCGCCGTGGCATCGGTTATCGCCGCCATCGTCAGCTTTGGCGAGGTGTCGCTCATCATCACCGGCCTGATCCTGCTCACCGCCGTCGGCTGGGGATTCACCGCCCGGGATAACCGACGCGCCCAGCAATCACCTGAAGAATCCTGAGCACCTGCGGCTAATCGTCCGGTCGGGTCTGGTTGAAACGTGTTAGCACCCAAGCCGCCACCGACAGGATCAGAATGGCCACGGCCTCATAGAGAATGTTTTCTGGCGCCATGTCCTTGCCCTGAAGAATGATCAGCCGCGCCAGGGCAGTGATGGCAATGAAGATCGGGAAGACCGAAGCCGACCGCCGATTCGAATAAAACACCGCAACCATGCCGATCACCTCCATGTAGAGGAACATCAGCAGGATGTCGCCGAGATCCAGTGTTTGTGCCAGGTACAGAGACCGGATCTCTACGAAAACGCCCACCAGCGTCATCACTACCACGATAAACAGAAGAATGCGCTCGATAATCTGGAACAGCTTGAGCGCGACGTTTTTCTCTGAAGAGTTCATCTGGTTCGCCTTACAGGATGGATTTAATTCGCCAGCGCGTAATCGATGGCCGCACACACGGCCGCCACCTGGGCGGCGTTGCACTGGTCCGGGGTTACCTGCTGGCTGTCCGGATACACCTCGGTGGTGGTTCGGAAGGGCGCACGGGTAATACTGGTGCACAGCCCCCACTCGGTGAGCGGATAGGCAATCACACCCCGGGCCAGCACCGGTGAGCCGAACAGCTCGCCTTTGTCATCGGCCGGGGCGATGTGAGTGACCTCTTCTACCGCCTTGACCACCGCCTGCTGAAAATCCGGATTGGGAGCGGCGCTGTCGTCCACCACGTAGAAGCCATCGGGAATACCGGCCGGCTCGAACGGCTTGCCATCGCGGGCCGCCAGCGCCGGGCGGAACTCGGATTCGTCGGTATCGGTAGTCTCGTGCAGATCCATGTGCAGCAGGGCACTCTCACGAATGGGCGCCACCAGGCGCAGCAAGGCCTCAGATTCTTCCACGCCGCTGCCCTCGCGGAACGACCGGTTGGGGTCCTGCGCGTTGGCATTCCACCGGTGGATACGCTCGTAGGCCCAGGGACTGACACAGGGCGCCACCAGCAGGTTTACCCGGCCCGCGTAATTCGCCGCGCGTTGCTCCAGAAACTGCAGCGCACCGTGCACGCCGCTGGTCTCGTAGCCGTGCACCCCGCCGGTAATCAGCACCACCGGCAGGTCGTTGTTCCAGCTGCGGCTGCGTAGGGCCACCAGCGGGTATGCATCCTGGCCGTAGGCAACGCGGCCGTATTCCTCAACATCAAAACGTGAGCCCAGGCGGTCGGCCGCGGCGAGCACATCCTGTTCGTAGCTGCGTTGACGGGCCTGGCGAGACAACCACTCGGCGCGCTCGTTATCGCCCCAGGGTTTACCCGGGGTGCCAATGGGATAGGGATGGGCGGTGGAGCTCATGTCGCCTGTCTTCTCCTTTGCTTATTCGTGTTGAGGTACGGAATCTTCCGCTACTATCTAGTTAAGTAGGTCTTGGCTATTTAAGTAAGTCCTGGCTAGTTAAGAAAGTCCTGGAGATGATGCCACCGTGGGACTGTCGATCAAACAATCGGAATTTGCGGCGGAAGACTTCGAGCGTTTTTCGGCCAAGGTGCGAACCGACCTTGCCGCGCTCCGTCGTCTTCTGGACAGACCCGACTTCGGCGAGGGTGAGAGCTCCATCGGCGCCGAAGTGGAGTTCTACATCGTCAACCCCGATCTCTACGTTCAGCCCATCAACACCGAAATCGCCGACCGCGTGCAGGACCCTCAGCTGACGGTGGAACTCAACCGCTTCAATCTCGAGTACAACCTCACGCCCCAGGCGTTCAGCGGAACCCCCTTTGCCCGTACAGAACACGAGCTGCTCGCGGCCACCCGGTGCATTAACCAGCACGCCAAACCGCTTGAGGGTGAACTGGTGCCGATCGGCATTCTGCCCACCCTGCGCCAGTCCGACATGGGTGCCGAGGTGATGACCGATCTGCCTCGCTACCACGCGCTGTCGAAAGCGCTGCTCAAACAGCGGGGCGAGCCGTTCAGTATCCACATCGGCGGCAATGATGTCATCGACCTGACCGCCGACGACGTGTACATGGAAGGCGCCACCACCTCCTTCCAGCTGCACTGGCGAGTGCCCGCCAACCGGTTTGCCGACTATTTCAACGCGGTGCAGCTGGTTACACCCATCGCCCTGGCCCTGGCCAGCAATTCACCCAGCCTGTTTGGCCACCACCTCTGGGACGAAACCCGGATTGCCCTGTTCAAGCAGTCCATCGACAGCCGCTCGCCCCACCATAAAACCTGGCGCCACCCGCCCAGGGTGTATTATGGCAACGGCTGGGTACGCAGCGCCTGGGAACTGTTTGCCGCCTCGGCCTCGCTGTATCCCCCCATCCTTCCGGTGCTGTCCGAGGAAGACCCGATGGCGATGATCGACCACGGCCAGGTGCCGGAACTGGCCGAGCTGCGCCTGCACCAGGGCACCACCTGGCCCTGGAACCGGGCCATTTACGATCACGCCGACGGTGGCCACCTGCGCATCGAGATCCGCTCCATGCCAGCGGGGCCCACCGCCGTGGATATGTGTGCCAACGGACTGTTCGTGATCGGCGCGGCCCTGGCCGTGCTCGACGACATTCATCACCTGACATCCATACTTCCCTTCCACTACACCGAACACAACTTTTACCGCGCCGCCAAGTACGGCATCGGCGCCGAGATTATCTGGCCGCACAAGGATCAGGTTCAGTTGCAGGACACGCCCCTGCTGAACGTGGCCCGGGCGCTGCTGCCAAGGGCGCGGGAAGCGCTGCAGCGCACCGCCGTGGACGACACCGAGATTGACCGCCTGCTGGGCATCATCGAAGGCCGCATAGAAACCACCCTCTCCGGCGCCCGATGGCAGCGTTACATGACCCAATCCCTGCTCCGCTCCCTTGGCCCGAGCGACGCATTCCGGAGTATGCTGGCGCTGTACATCGCCAACCAGAAGCAAAACACACCGCTCCACGAATGGACACTGTCACCGTGAGCAATTCCAACCGGCTTGAGTACCTGAACGACCCGTCGCCCCAGACCCTGGGCCGCTCGCCCCTGGAGTGGCTGGAGCGCCTGAACGGGCCAACGGTGGTGCGGGTGGCGGGCCGGGATCGTTCCCGAACCCGGGCCATGGCCACTCTGAATCATGGCAACGAACCGTCCGGTTTTTTTGCCCTGCACCGTTGGCTGCTGGAACAGCGCACGCCCGAGGTGAACATGCTGTTCCTGCTCGGCGGTGTTTACCCGGCAAAGATCCCACCGGTACTGACACAGCGCCAGCTACCCGGTGGCCGCGACCTCAACCGGTGTTTCAAAGAGCCCTTCGAAGGCGATGAAGGCGCCATCGCCCACGCCCTGCTGGAAGAGCTGCGCGACGCCAACCCCGAATGCCTGCTGGACGTGCACAACACCTCCGGCACCGGCCCCGCCTTCGCGGTAACCATCACCAACGACGCCGCTCACCAGGCGCTGACCTCGCTGTTCACCGACCGACTCATCATGACCGACCTGCGCCTGGGGGCACTGATGGAGTATTCGGAGCAGGAGGTGCCCACGGTAACCATCGAGTGCGGCGGCGCCCAGGACGACCACGCCCACGAACTGGCTTACGAGGGCCTGGTTCGTTACACCTCGAGAGCCGACGTACTATCACTGGAAAAAGCAGACTGGGACGTGGCCGTACTGCGCAACCCCATTCGGGTGGAGCTGGCGCCCGAGGCCACCATTGAATACCGGCTTGAACCGACCGGCCTGGCGGACCTCACGCTGCCGCCCGACATTGAACACCGCAACTTCGGCGTGGTTTCGCCAGACGAACCCCTGGGATGGGTGGGCAAAAAGGGCCTCAGCATACTCAACGCCATCAGCCACAACCGCACGGAGAACGTAACGCAGGTACTTCGGGTGAAGGACGGCCAGGTTTACCCGGCCCAGGCCATCAAGGCCTTCATGATTACCACCAACCCGGCCATCGCCAAGAGTGATTGCCTGTTCTACGCCGTGAAGGCCACCGGCGACCCCCTTTTTGAATCGTAAACGAACCGATCAGACCCCGCCTGAATCCGTTTTCCGGCGCCCGTGCTCCGGGCGTCGCCGCTCATCGCCTTCGGCCGCGGTATAAAGTTCTGTCTGCAGGGTCTGGAGACGCCGATCGGGCTCATTGCTGCGACGGTCGTTCTGGTGGGCGTATTTACAGTCGCACCCGGACACATTCGTGCATTCATCCAGGGGTAAGGTGGGCGTGTTGTGATGGCTGTCCAGAAAAAGCTCGTCCTGCAAATCCTTCGCGGCCTGGCAGGCATTCGCTCCCGGAACAATCCGCGTGGCCGGGAAGTCAGCCTGGCCGCTACTGGCCGCAGCCCGACTGCCCGCTTTTCGGGCGCGCCTGCCCGCAACACGCCTCTTGCCACCTGTGGACTTCAGCTTCCACAGCACTACCAGAACGGCTACAACACCAGCCAGTATCAGGAAATACACCATACAACATCCCTTTAAACGTTCGCTCTGTCTGAAGTAACAAACACCAGAGGGGGGCTTGCGCCCCCCTTCCATTTTTCACCGATTGCCTGCCTGTGGCTAGGGTGTCGGCGCGTTGCAGTACAGCGTGCTCGTGGCGTCTTCACACTCCCACTTGAATATCCACAGCCCGGTGCTGCGATCGGAGCCCAGAATGAACTGCTCACCATTCACTTCGGTGACCGTCACACCCCAGAAGTTCGAGCCCGCCCGTTCGCCGAATTCCTCACCGGCGATAAAGCGTCCCACCTCGTGCACGTTCCAGGACACCACGCCTTCGCCCTGCGCGTTGGTATGGAAGTGGCCTGGACGCCACTCAACGGCTCTCATGCCCAGTGAGTACCAGGAAATGAACACCCGGTTGGGTTGCTGGGGATCGGCCTCCAGGTTGTGCATGGTGAGGTCGCCTGCGCCCGACGCCAGTGCAGGATCTGTCAGCTCAGCCGGCGCGTAAAAGCCGATTTCGCCCAGATAGCCCACGGTAACCGGGTCCTGAGCGTTGGCGCCCATACCAACCGGAACGGTGACATCGCCCTGGGTGTTATTCAGCACATGCAGGTAGCCCCAGCCATCGAAGGCAGCACCAATGGTGCTCGCAATGCCGGGTGTGCCGACGGCCGGTAACGCCGGGTTGGTGCCATCGTCCGCACCACACTGCGCCGGGTCATAACCGTTAATGCCAAGAATGCCGAAGCCGGAGGAACGAGGCACAAAGACCATCGGAATGCCTGCCTCTACCAGCATCGAAACGGACGCCTCGCAGCGGTCCGGCCCTACGCCGTTAAACACGATACCGGCGGAGTAACCGGCGGCTTCGATGGTTTGTGCCTTGGTTGTAAAGGCGCAAACGCCGCGCTCAATAACCGCAATGGATGCCCCGGTTTCCGCGGCGGTTGGAATCGCCTCGCCACAGGCAAGGCCAACGAATACCGTGTTCCCCGTTACGCTTTCAATCGCCGCGCCCGGCCCTACCTGGGGCACATCACTGCCCTGGGATGCCGGGTATTCATTGCTACCGACAATCACCGCTGTGAAGAATGCATCAAAATCTTCATCGCCACCGAAAATCTTGTCGAAGCCATCGCCACCAAACACGGCCGCGTGGGCATTTCCCTCGGCCGGGCTGATGCCCAGAACCGGGTCGATTTCCGGATAGGTGGAGTCTCCGAGGAACACCGGATTGGCGGGATCATTCACGTCCAGAATGATAAACCCGGCGTCCCAGTAAGAGAGCACCGCATGCCAGTCTTCCCCGGGGCCTGGGTCCATGTCATTCACCCAGATATCGTGCAGCAGGGGAGCCGCGAAAACACCCGTGAATAACTGGCCATCCGCTGCCACTTCCGGGTTGGTCTCCAGCCAGGTGCCGATGCCCGTGGTTGCAATCTTTTTCGGCGCCTGTGGCTTGGTGATGTCGGCAATGATGACATCGTCAACGTTGATATCGTCGACGATCATCAGGAAGGTCTTGCCGGCTGCGGTAGTCCAGGCAAAGGTATTGTGTACGGGGGTGTCCAGAAAGTTCTGCTTGAGGGCATGGGGCATGGTTGGGTCGGTCACATCCCACAGCGAAATGCCGCCCTGCCCCTGTTGTTTGCCGCCGTTGCCACCACCAATGGCCTGGCCATTGCCTCTCAGCGGGCCACAGGGTTCCAGGGAATGGATGAGAACCGATTTGGCGCCAACCTTATGGACTTTGACATCGTTGATCCGGGTATTGGGTGGCGATTTGATCATGCCGATGGTGGTGGGATTCGCCGGGTCCCGGATGTCTGAAATAAACACGCCGGACCGGTCACACGTCGGCTCCTCAAAGGTGCCCACATAGGCATACCCTTCGTGGGCCCAGACATCCGTGTATTTGCCATCGGCGATACCGCCCAGCGCATCGTGACCAATCACCGTAAAACCGTAATTCACATTGCTCGGTACATGGCCGTCGGGGTTGGGGGTATCGTGCAGGAGGTGTTTGTTATCTGCTTTACTACCGTCGGAGGCGCCGTCTTCGTGGGCCCAGACCGGGGCGCTTGCGACAGTCAGGCACAGGGACCCGACCAGTAGAGTCGATCTCATGTTCATTGAAACTCTCCTTGTATCGAGGTTTTAGCGCGCCGCGTTGCGTTCAGAATGAGGGGCTGTTGTTTTCAGCGGCACGGCTTGATCGCTCACTACTCCATAACGATCATATTGAGTGTTACCCGTTTCCTTCGATAATCAAGGTTGGCTGGACAAAAAACGACCAGAGTGTTGGAGCGTTGGACAGGCGTCTCATTTTTAGTCGACCTTCACGACTTCCCCATTCCCTATGTACCTGAAAAGTTGCCCCTCATCATCTCTGAAGACCTCCCCAGAACTGATGACCGCCGGCTTGGAAGATATGACTCTCAGCTCCCCGGTATTCTGGTTAAGCAAATAGACAACACCTGCGGAGGTTTCAAACAGCGAGAAGTTAGGGGCAGCTGACATCGTCGTGTTGTCGCACCCTGTGAGAACAAGTGCGGTGAGAAGAATCCATGGCCTCATCGAGAGTCTCCCTGAGGATTAGCGCTTGCATAGGCTGCACGTCTCACGCTGCCGCCTTCCGTTTTTTGTCAGACTCCATCCTGAAGCACGAACCGTAACGTTTCCGCTGCTTCTGCCAGGTAAGAAAACTCACCATCCTGCTCCTCCTTGAGTCGGTAATAGACCATATTTCTCTGGTCTAGCAAGCGAGGGCCTGAAGCAAAATGAATATTGACCTCAAACCCATAATCCACACCGTGAAACGCATTCAACACTTCAACCAATTGATCGCTGTGCGGGTTCCGGAAGGTCAGGCGATGTGTGTAAGCGGAGCTCTCATCCAACGCGGGTTCGAAGCCAAACTCCTTCTGTAAGAAAGCAAAGTGTTCCATTACTTGCGCTTTGAATTCGTGGCCTAATGCCGCAATGGAATGCTCATTCATAAGGTGGCCTAACATCAAAATCAGGAGATCGGAAACCGCGCCGAGGTTTCTTCGGTCGCCCTGAGTTTACTCGATATGTTCTTAATTTGAGTTGTAGCCATGCTCTCTCGTCAGGAGAACTTCCTTCCAATGAGATTCGCGACGAAGAACCTCTTTCTCACTGGAATGAATATCTGCGATTTCCAGCACAGCAAACCGAAAATTCTCGGCAGAAACTGCCCCAGTTTCCCGAAGCAATTCTCGAAGTTCCTTGTTGCCACCATGGCCAGTAGAGGCGTACTGGCTCCACCGCTGCCAGATACCACCTTCGCCAGTGGCGCTACCGACATACAGTTTACCGCTTGCGGTATCTGATATTACATAGACACCCGCGACATTGGATAAAGCGGTACGCCAAGACTCAATTGATTGGCGCACGATTGCATCAAGCTCTCCCTTGGATAGATTGATGCTGCGATATCCCGGGAACTCCGCAATGGAGAGTTTTTCCGCTTTCAACTCTGCTACAGAAATGTGGGCAACCCAGGTTTCAGCATTCAAGTACGACTGCCTTCCTGTGCGGGAAAAGGACACCACCAAGCGCCCTGCAAATTCCTCGCATGAGACATCTGGAGCCATCTTGTAATAGTGCAAATTATGCTCACTCTTCCACTCGGAACCATGAGCCGTATAGAGCCCGGCAAATAGCCACTGATTTTGCGCAGGGAGCGAAATCAAAGCGATAACGTATTTCCGTTGGAAATTGCGTTTTGTTTGCCATCGTTGCCATTCATCGAAATTACCAGCCAGGAAAACATCGACTGGATTCTCTTTTCCGTTCCAGGTGGCCAGATGGAGCTTGCATTCCTCGGGGACGAGGCCAGGGTTTGAGACTTGAAGGAGATCGAATAACTGCACTTTGTGAACCTAGCACTGAAATAAGATGCGTTCGGCGGTCATGGGCCGAGAACTGCTGCGCCCTTTTAAATGGCTCTTGGCACACGATCCGCCTGAGCCACTGTTTGATTGAGTTGCCGGAGTTTGTTTAGGGAGACTTGAAACTGGCCGTTACTCGGTCGCCTTTTACCTTGGAATTGCTCCCAAACAACGGCTCCTGGCCCGTTATAGATTTCCTCGAATGTACCATCACGCAGGATCTTGATGACGATCGCATGCTTCGGCTGGCTCCGGAACGCAACAGAATTTGACTGAGTAGCCTTGATCTCGACTTCCAAGCCGGCTTCGGTGACAGCGTCGTAGCCTTTGTTGGACGCTGTCTTCAGCTCAAGATTGTAGGCGTCAGCCACGAGGCATTCACCCAAACTGCCAACCATATGACCATCCGGGGTGAAGTGCCTGCCTGGAAACATTTCTTCTAACTCATTTACTGTGGCATAGAGCTGCTTCACCAAGGCCTGGAATTTATCGTGATCGATCATAAACATTTAACGCTGGTGGTAACCGGGGCCAGAGCGCAGCGGAGGGAACCCAAAACGGTACGCTTTGGGCGTGCGGTTGACCGCCTTGTTACATGGTGATTCGATAGTATCGGCCATGCTCTCCACCCTTAGTTCCGCTATGTGTGGACTGCCAACCCAATTTTTCAGCTACCCTTTTGCTGGCAACATTTTTATCTGCAATGAAAACCTGGACGGTCTCTAAATCAATATCCGCGACCAGCTTTTCAACTGCCAACTCACACGCCCGGACAGCTATGCCGCTACCCCAAAACTCTGACCTGATGAAGTAACCAAAATCTGGAACGCCATCTATTTGTTTAACCCCGCAGAACCCGATAAATTCATCAGTATCTACATCTGCGACAGCGAACCGGGCCGGATGAGCGAGCGCACTTTCGAACCATAAAGCCGCCTCGTCTTCAGTCAGAGCGCGGCGGGGCCCAAGAAACCTCATTACCTTCGGGTCACGAAGCATGGCTAATACATTCGCTTTATCTTGGTGTTGAAGATCCCTCAGTTTCACCGCAGTCATAACCCTGAATTCACTATGTAACGCCCGCCATCACCGGTGACAAAACCGGCGCGAAGCAGGGGTTTCGGCATCCGGTGCATGACTTGGTTGTACGCTCTAGCGGATAGCACGAATATCCTCGATATCCACAGGACGTGAGAGAGCAGATTTATATTTAATCAAATCGTCTTTCAGCATAAGTGGAAGGTCTATGCCCAGCAAACGCACGATCGCATATCGAGAAAAATCTATTTCCAGCGGAACCCAATCTGCTTTTCCTGCATCGAAGATTTGCGGTCCGTCAGCGTTACCGACCTCCACCTTGATGCCCTCATAGTTGAACTGGACGTAAGTCAGATCCCAGCCCTCCTCCTGGCGATGGGCAGCGGCTTTCGATACAAATTCCTGGCCGGCCTCAACCACAGCCGAAAAGCATTCACCGGGGACGAAAAGGTCGATGTCATTCAGAGTCCGTTCAGAGCCATACCCCTTTGCTGCGAGACCGCCACAGATCAAAAAGGGGATATTCTGATCTCTGAGTAACTCGACAATCCATTGGGCTGCCAGGTGGTGCATGCGTTCTCCTTATTGGGCATAGGGCCAAGCGCAGGGGCGCACTACCAAGGGAGTCATACGGCCACCGGCCGCGTATTGATGCGTCTTGTTAACCCCTGAGTTCCAGGTCTTCCCGAATGACCTCGGGATGGCGAAAGGCAATCTCGATGAGCGCCTTTGCCGGCCCGGAAGGTTTACGTCGTCCCTGCTCCTATTCGGGTAACCGTTGGTGTTGATTGTATTCATCGTTGATTTCGTACCAGCTTACTTTTTGAGAAACAAATGCGTGATACTGTTTGCTCGGCTGCACGATGGTATCCAAAGTGCCAACGCGCAGGCGCTTGATACCGGGTAGATCGTCTCGCGCGCTATACAGCGGACTACCGCACTCGCCACAGAAAACCCTGCGTTTGCCTGGACTAGCACTGAACTCCTTTAAGTACGCCTGACCTTTTACGAGACGAAACTTGTTAGCTACAACCGGCGCAACAGCTACGAAGGCAGTTCCCTGGCCCTTTTGGCATTGATTGCAGTAGCACCTGGAGATTTCGTTGATTTCGCACTCGTACTCGTACTGCACGTTTCCGCACAGGCAGCTTCCTTTGTGCATTCGTTACTCCGTAAGACAGTGAGCGCCCTAAAGCCGGCCCGCAGACGCACTGGTTAAAAGTCACTTACTCCCAGCCTCACGAAACCTCCGAAGCAGCCCGCTAAGACCATTAGCACGTAAGCAGAGGAAAAGGCCTATTGCCATTTCTATGACTGTTACAGCCTGATTAATGAGATATTTATGGGAACCATCCTGCCCCCACAGACGGCTCGTTTCACCATGGCTGGAATACCACCACCAAATGCCATTATCGAAAACATCAGGTTTGGCGAAAGACAGAATGTAGACGCCGATGATTACAAACGCGGCTGTTTCAATGTCGTGAACCGATCCGTTGAGGATCGGTTCCTGGTTCTTCGATTTCGGTAGCAACCAATTTGAAACAGATACCGGAAATTTGATCATTAATAGCGCTGCTGCCAATAAAAGGCCAACCTGGGCTGTAGCCAGAAAGCGGACAAGGGTCAGTTCGTTTTCGACGTTTGACTGAAATTGAAGAATAATCTGGTACTGGTATAAACCCGTCTTAATAGCATAAATCAGAGCAAAGATTCCCAGCACTCTGATTCCAATCGCCAGTAATTCGATGCTCTTCATCTTTCCTCTACTTTTAACGCCAAGGTAACGGGCCGCTTTGGAGCAAAGCCAAGGGCGGCGCGGAAAAGCGCTCCCGTTGACCGTTTGGTTACGCGATCAGGTGGCTACGGGAAATATCCTTTGGCCGCTATCCCAACCGCCTCAAAAAAACGACCATCTAAATCATCATCCTTTTCGGGCACAACACTTCGCCACAAACTGAACTGAAGATCTTTGAATATAAAGCTACGACCAAGCTCAGGATCATTTTTATCGTATTCTGTGAATTGGCTCAGAAAGCTTACGATTTCATCAGCCGCCGTACTGTGGACCGGCAAATCTTGAAAGTAGGCTACAAATCTGTTCGAATTTGCCAGCTCAATGAACTCAACACAATCATTGTCATCGTAGTCCACCATGAAGCCTGACAGAAATCCTTCGCGTTCATTGTGGGTATGCTCGGGAACCCCCAGGATCGCGTGGACATCCGCACGGCTCATCCCGAGCTTTATTGGCCCAACTCCAATGTGCGGTTCAATTTCGAATTTCATGAGATGCGGCTCTTCGTATAACGCCGAAGCACAGCGGCGCCACGTCAGTGGCGTCCGGCGGCCATCGGCCGCGACCTGCTGCGCCTTGTTATAAATTACTCAACATACTTGTCGTACGCCCGTTCTTCGCAGAGTGCATGCCACACCTCTTGCGGAATTAGCTTGCTCGCCCAACCGTAGTAGCCCCACGTTTTAGTGAGATCTTCTTGCCAACAATCGTCGCAGATCAAGGAATGATAATGAACGTGGCCCGCCATGATATCCAGATAGATCTCGTGGAGACTCTTCGGGTTGTTGCAATAGCATTTGAACTTCTTATCTCGAGTTCTATCGGTGAGAGGGCCAACTAGCCTCTGGTAAATGAGGGGGTAGTTTTTCTTCAACCGTTGATGAACGGCATCCAGGACATCAACCCTGTCTCTCTCAAGAGCGTTGTCACGGAGACGTAACAGCTCCTTTTCGGAGTCATATCGCCCTTGGTGGATTTTGGATACGAGGCCCGTCATTGGACTACCTCAATTTATAACGCTAATGCTCAGCCACCGCTTTAGCGGTCGGCTGGAGCGCCTGGTTATGTTTTTCAACTTCAACTGAGAGCTGTCTTTGCTTCTCGGCGAGCCCCTCCACGGAACTCAGAAGTTGCGTAATTCGATCCCTCTGATGATCAATAACCCGAGCTTGATCGGCGATTTTCTCCTCCAATTGCTGTTTCTCGAAGGATGGAGTCAAAAACGGAGCAACTACCAACCCCACTGTTGCTAGCGCCAAAATGCCTGTTAACCAGTTAAGCCTCTTTGAAAGACTCTCATTAACTTTGGCTGCCCTAACAGTGATCACGGATTGAATTAAAGCTTCTTCGCTCTGATGCCCAGAAGGATTGTTATTTAGTCGCTCCACTACTTGGTCAAGTGGCGCTTTGAGATACTCCTGAGCAGTAGGTTTAATAGTTTTTGTTGCGAAGTCATCCATAAAACTTTCAACCCTTCGAGAACATAACGCCTGGGCTCAGTGGCCGATTTGAAGGCGCAACGCGCCGGAAAACCGGTCCGCCCCAGCCCCTGGTTATGTTCGCAGCTAAAGTGCACCCTGTATCCCACCAGCTCTGACCTCTTCCATATAGCCAGAATCAGGAAAAAGATCAGCGTACTCCTCTATAACCATTTTGATCCTATGTTCTATTCTCTTTGCATCGGACGTTTTGAAAAGCAGGAACTGCTTGCCCGAAATGTACCTTTCCAGCCTTGGTAGAAGCATATCTCTGACGAAAACCATGAGGCGCGCAGCCTCGTGATCCAAGCTCGACAAAATGTCCCAGTAGGTATTCAAAATATCGGCTTGAGCGCCCTCATCTTTGGCCAAAAACCCATCTCTGCTTTTTAGATTCTCTTTTACGAAATCGATCAGATGCGATTGGTTAGTGTCTTCCTCATGCAAGTAGACCAGCATGTCAAAAGCCTGGATAAGCTCAATATCGTCGTAACCTACGAGCAACTTATAATCGGCGGGTAAGTTATTAAACTGCATAGACTTTGTTTTCAATATATCGAATTCATCGGCCAGTAGAGTCGTTTTCAGGAGTTCTGAATCACCATCGATTATTCGTTCCGTTGCCTGAATGTGAGGGACGATCGTGTGCTTCTTTACGATGATGGCTGAATAAAGGATTCTATAGGCGACATCTAGCATGTAATTCGCAGTAAACAACCGCTGCTTCTGCTCTTTTTCAAACCTCACCAGTGCCTGAATGGCGATCACCGATAGGGAAGCACCTAATGTCGCCAGGAAAGGGAGCATAAGCTTTTCTTGTAGTAAGAACTCCATGATTAACTAGCCAATCCCTTCAAACATAACGCTTGGCTTTGCGGCGCTCCGGAGCGCCAGCGCAGGCGCGTCCGACAACAGCCACTTGTTAAGAGCTCGGCCCGGTAAGCAGTGAATATAAATACGCTGCCACTATTGAACTGCTGGCGGCTATTAGCCAAGACAAAATACTAGGCCAGGCTCGCTTAAACACACCGGGTCGCGATTGTTCTAAGTAAATAGCGGTATTCGGTATCAGTTTATTGTGAACAAAAAGAAGAAAACTCAAAAGAACGAAAACGACCACAACAAACAGGGTACGGTCCTGCCATTTTTCTATGTCGGGTATCACAATCAGCATTGCAATGAATATGACCGCATTCAGATTTAAACCGTACTTTCTATACGTGGTGACCAAAGAATTCTGTTTTGGGCGCAGTATCTGGTATAGAGATTCAGCTTTCCCTAGAACCCATGATTCGTTAATACCGGATACTCTTATTTCACTTGCGCCGGACTGAACAAACTCAATGACAATGACACGATTGATTCCGTACGCCTCAGGCTCTTGAATGACAAGTTTCAGATAATTGAGAGTGCCGATATCATCAATTTTCTCAAGAAAGTCATCTGCATATTTTGTAAGCTCACTACTTCTTTGGGCGTAGGTAACAATAACACGCCCAGCCGTGAAGTCCTTCTTCATGAAATTGATGAGTTGAACGACATCTTCCTTGAACAAACGCAGAGAACCCACTTGGAGCGTTTTGTTATGAATCTGCTCTGGGTTACCAGGCTTCGATTCCACAGCGAATTGAGAATCGTTGCTAGAATGAGGGAATAATTCAAAAGTCCCAGCGGTACCTATGGTGGATTCCCAGTCGCCTCTAATGTTGCCATCTCGGTTAAGCGAACCAGAAATTGTTACGTTACCCAATTCCACGCCTTCCGGTGCGTATTCCGGCGTGCAATCCATCATCAATCTTTCATTATCCACCGACCCTTCACATTGATAGACGGACACACCAAAGATCGAATCCATGATCCGAAGGCGTCCTTTTATCGAGTTGCCCTCTTGGTCTAAAGCAAGGAAAACATTGCCAGTATTTGTGCCAAAGATTCTCCCAGCCCATTTGTTGGCAAGTTGCTTCATTGTTTGGTTGTCCCCTTACTCTTAACGCCGGCCATAAGCGGCGCCCTGTCAAGGGCGTCCGGTGGAGGGCCGTCGGCCCGGAACAGACTTAATGGCTTTGTTAAGTCTTTACCCACATTCCCCATGGCTGAGAAACTCTAATATCGCCACTGCGGCCATAATTGCAGTGGCGAAAGATGCAACGATCACTGAAACGTTAACCCACCACTGAAGCTTAATTTTCTGCTCTGTGACGATACGCTTTCCATTCCAATAGAGGTTTGTTTCGTCATCAATTCCCAGTGAGCCCTCTTTCCCATTATCGAGCTGTTGAGAGAATATCTCGTGAACTTTAGTCACTTTCGGCTCCTTTCTTGGAACTTAACGCTTGCAGCATGCGCGCCCTTGGAATGGAGCCAAAGGCGCAATGTAGAGGGCGTCGCCGTGCCTGCACTGGTTAGAAATTATTACCTCGAAGCGATAGCTTAGCACCCTCAGCTAATACGGTACGAACAATTGACAACACCCCCTCACGTCCGAGATTTTTGGACTCTGAGGCCAAGACACCTCCGATAGATGTTTTCTGTTGAATAGCGTCCGGAACCATATTCAGAAGTTCTAGACTTTTTGGTGTTAATGTTGAGTTAGATACACCCCCATAAAATTCGTTACCCACCCATAAATAACCGGCACTAGACAACCACCGGATAGTCGCTGCCGCCACTTCCGAAGAGGTCATTACTGTATTAAAGAAATCTTCGTTGTCCTCGGATGGAAATTGACTAGCCACCCGGCTTCCAATTTCATCAAACTTTAGATCTACTTTGACCGGGAACTGCTCATAACAAGCACCCAAAATATCAGCAACACAAAAATTAAAAAATTCTATGTTCTGCAAGGAGTGACCTTTAACTTTACACTCACCCGGTGCGCTGATATTTTGCTTTATATTTTTTCCAAAACTCTTGCAGATGTGGGTCTTTCGCTTAAATGCGAAACTAAATCCACAGCCATACACAAAGGCCACGAAAGCGAAAAATAATGACAAAAATGCTATTCCCTGTGCTGAAGGCCCAGTTTCAGGGTTCCGATAAACAAATAAAGAAATAGCTAGCATTGTTGCTGTGGCCGCTGAACCAAAAACATATATAGTTTTCGGCATTTCTCGAAGAACTTCATCGACATAAGAATCAACATATTTATTGTCAAAAACCTTCCCAATAGCTGAAAATAACCCTATAACCATTAGAATTGCCAAAAAAGTAAGTCCGATTTCCGACAATGCACCGCTGTTGATTTTTTGGTTGGCAAACTCTACTAGCTTATCTTCGCTATTAAGAAAATTCGAAGTAAAAACAGCAACCATAAAAAATACTGCGATTTGCGATAAAAATATAACAAATTCACTAAAAACGAACTTTCCGAAAGTCTGCTTGTATTGCTCTACTCTCTCCACTTGGAATCCTCTATAAATTCTAACGCCTTGGCTTTGCGGCGCACCGGAGCGCTAGCGCAGGTGCGTCCGACAACAGCCACTTGTTAGAAACCCTCAAAGATACTCCACTTGCAAAGATCATGCTCAGATGAGTCATGAAGCTCAACTTTGACACCCAATCTAGAATTCAAGGTTGAGTTAAGATGTTCTTTCTCCCCTTTACTCAGCTCATTAAGCTTGAACTGATAAAAGCGCACTCTCTCTACTGCTGACTCCCTAACAGCTTCTATAATATGACCATCAACTTCGGGGTTCAGACTATGCCCATATATATCCAACTCGCCTGACATTGAGCGCAGCTCATCATAACAGAATGATAGATATTGATTACTTTTGATATTTGCAAGCTTTTCCTCAGGCGAGCCCTCAGAGATGAAGAGAGGATAGCCGTTTTCGTTACTTATACGATCTTGAATAGCCTCGTCTAAGGTGGCATGTTCTCCTTTACTTATTTTCTTTATTTTGCTGTCAATTTCAAAAATAAAAAGCGCTCCGTGCAAAAAGTAAATTGCATCTCTTCCACGCTTGTCTACATTCGTTCGATCAAAACACCCATCTTCAAAGAAAAAGTCAATAATATTAAAACTTTCTCGCCCCCTTCGGGCCCAATAAAGATATATGTCATAATTTGTTGTAAATGTGTTGTTATACTTTTTTAGCGCTTTATTTAACTGCTGCGGGTCTAGTCCATGGTCCATAGGGCCGCGAGGGTTCATGCTTTGTATAGCTTCAATCAGTTTGGCGCGAATCTCATCACTAATTGATTGGCTCACAATTACCTGTCCGTCAGTGATCGCCTCCATTACATCTCTTGCATCTCGAACTTTGGTTAAGAGATGCTCAAAATCTACAGTGTTTAACTTTTTAAACAGACGATCTACAGCCGGGGAGGACTCTCTAGTGACCTTTTCACGCAGAGACGAGTAGGAGAAGTCTGGAGAAATTGAAATAGAAAGGCCGTTCCCGATTAGCAAGTTTTTCACAGTCTCCCCTCGTTTCTAACGCCAGCCATAAGCGGCGCCCCGACAGGGGCGTCCGGTGGAGGGCCAAAGGCCCGGAACAACCTTCATGGCCTTGTTAGGCCTATTTACTTTCACTGGACTTCGCCTGAGCAATTCGATTTTTTGCAGCCGCCAGTGCACCTTCAGGCCACACGTCAACGGTACTACCCTCTTTCATGTATTCGTCCGTGAATATTTGGCTAAACCACACAGGGTCATATTCACCAGATTCTGAAGTGAAGTGCTCACGATTGCGGTACCAAAGGTCAAGGATGGCAACGTCGATGGTGTCGGATAAGTGAAGGGTCTCCTTCACAACCGCTCTCCAATCGGATGCCTGGGTATCGAACACTCGCTGGATATTCATGCTCTGAATTGATGCCGACTTATCTTCTGGCAAGTACCCGATCACGTCTTGGATGTATGCCTCGAAGAAGATGTAGACCGGATTGGGCCCATATCTTGGGTGATCCTGAATACTCATTCCCGCTCCCTGAACTAAATGAGAGACCAATAGGGCTGAAAAAAACACCAAAGCTTTGTTCATCGACCTGCCTAACGCTGAAGCACACCGGCGCCATGCCAATGGCGTCCGGTGCTGTGACTTGTTAGTGATTCTCGAGCCATCGTTCACTCTCTGCGACAATCTCAGATTTGATCTTTTGCATACCTGCATCCCTTTTAGAATCGTCCAAATCATCGACGGCGAAGTACAGGCCATAGAGCGTCTCCACTCCGATGGAGTCACCAACGTAATGCTTCACATCTTTGTGGAGATCGAAGCGTTTGATGTCCCGCCACAGAACCGAAAGTTCAAAGAGTGGGTCCACCTCACCAGCCGCAATCAACTCAAGGTGGTGACGGACAAGCTGAAGGATCGCTTTTTCGAAACTTGGCATCGCATACCCCAAATCCCTGACAGCCAATTCGAAAAGAGGTGAAATGGCATCCCAGTTTTTTGCGGTCTCATCCAGAATAGCTACTAGGTAGTCAGAATAGGCACCTTCCATTAGCTTCCTGTCTGCATACTCAACAAGATCTTCGGTGCTCAATCCCCCAGCAGCATACCTAGCGATGAAAATTGGCTCAGGACTAGACATATCCATGCTCACTAACGCCAGCGTAACGGGCCGGTTTGGAGCGCCAGCGGAAAACCGGTCCCATTGACGCATTGGTTAAATGGTAGCGGGCTTAACCGATGCTACCGTCCGCAACCATAATTGTCCCATCCGGTAGCTTGAGCACCCAGGGCTCGTAATGAGTTGCGGAAAAGCATTCAATCGCCAATCCATCGTTTAAGTGCAGCACAACGTCGAGAGGCACAATACCGGACGGACTGGCTTCTATTATCTTTGCTCCTATCAAGCTCCGAACCTGGTCCTGCGTGGGTTCTGCCTCTGCTCCGTACTCGAATCCTTTTTTTGAACTTACTCGCCAAGCAGAGCGTGCAGCAAAAGACCAGTTAGAGCCTGAGACAATTAGCTCCTCATTTTCCCAGGAGGCATGCTCGATAACTAAGGGAATGCTTTCCTTCAGTTTCGCTATGTAATAGGGATCTTCCATGGATCTTATCCATTTAACGCCCGCAGCATGCGCGGCTTTGGAATGGAGGCGAAGCCGCAATGGAAAAGACGTCGCCGTGCCTGCGATGGTTATGCTTTTTACTCATACTGAGAGGCCTCATCTCTTAGGCATTGCGCCAAGTCGAACGGCTCCATAACCCAGAAAACCCACTCTTTGTTTGGAAATACCGCGACCTTAACATTGTCAGCCTCAAAGGTTGGCAGCCAATGGGATAGAAATTCTTCAAGTGGTATCTCTACCGCATGATGGCCAGGGAAATGCTCATCAACAATCTTTTGAGCATACTCGGGGTGCGGCCAAACGGGGAAATACTCTAAATCTTCGGGAGTGATCGGAACCAGCCAGCCAAGATCGTTTTTGACACCCCACAACTGCTCCCAATCAGCAACCTTTCCAACAAAATGAGAGCTTCGGTCAGCACTGCTAAGTGCTAACACAGCATCGAATTGTTGGGGATTCATTTTGTAAGGCACTCGAAATCCTTGTGAGCATAACGCCGGTGGTAATGGGCGGCTACGGAGCGCAGCGTAGTAGGCGTCCCGTTGACCACTTGGTTAAATTCAATCCGAGACTTTCGCTGCCGTC